>NZ_JAQMTJ010000205.1:0-30436 GCF_028330815.1 Dolichospermum lemmermannii CS-548 | reverse complement strand
AAGTTTCACTTTATCACACCACGTCCCTTTTAATGCTACTTATTCTCATTAAGCATCTTAATTTTTGAATTGGCTTTAGTTATTATGTACTACTTTAAGGGCTTTTTTGATCTGTGACAGTTTGGGGTGCGGAATGTGGGGTATATCCCTAGTTTAATTAGGTGAATATAGTCCAACAATTTTTATTCCCTGTTTTTCTTTTTCTGCTAGTTCTAAATTCAATGTCAGCAGTTTTTTTAATATGTCATCTTCTGGGGTGAATTTATAAGCGTCCATTACCAGTTTATCTAATTGTTGATGGAGTTTATAAAGTTGACTACTGGGTTCGTTGAAGAATTTATTATATAATGTGGTGATTCCCCATTGTTTTGTTTCCATTTGTTGAGTTCGATATTGATGGAGTTCTTCGGCTTTGGTGCGGATTTTTTCTACTATTTGAATATCTGCTGTTTGCGGAAATGGGAAGGTTTCAAAACAGGTTGTATTAGTATATCGAGTTCTATCTTCTAAAGTTGAACTTTGCGCTTTTACCCACATTCGATGTAAATTAGATGTGAGAATCCCCAAAATATAAAAATCATCTGAAGCAATTACCATATTAGCTTCACAAGGTAAAATAGAAACATCCACAGGTGTAAAAATCACCCACTTAGCAATTTTTGGAATAGCGAAATAATAAGATAGAGAAGACATTGCTTGTCTCATAGCTGGTCTTTTTTCACCAAATTTCCACCAATTAATTCTTCTTGCGTCTCTACGGTTTTGATCTCTTTCTGGTTTGACTTTTTCCTGTACACGCTGAAAAGGTAATTGATATTCACTTGCTTCTTCTATGGATAAATCATTAAAATCAATTACCCAATCTAATGTTAAACAGGGATTAATTAAAGTTTTGCCATCAATCATTGGTTTTAAAACATCTGCATTTTTAGAAGCAATTTTTATCCATTCTCTAGCTTCTTCTTCAGATATTAGAAATCCTTTACCAGATAATTCACAAGATTGAAAAGAAAAGTTTTTATTGGCTTTTAAAATTTCCGCTTTATTGACTGATATCTCACTTTTTAAAGAAGAGGTAATAAACGGAACTTCAACACTATCTAAAAAGTTTTGTTTTTGTTTTTCCTTTGTCCAATTAGCAATACTCACATGAACCGCAGCATCTCCAGACCAAGTTTGAGTAGAAATTGCATCATGAATAATTCCACCTTTACTAACAATATAATCTAAACTGGCTTTTCTCCCAGAAACCTGAGCAATAGAATTTGTACCCACTAATCCTCCTCTGCCTTTATTATCTAATAAATCAGCAGCTTTTCTAAACCAAAATACACAAAAATCTGGTTGTCCTTTAACATCTGGAAAAGCTTTATATATCTTTTCTGCATATTCATCTCCTAATGCTATTCTCAATTTTTTACCACCTAAAAATGGCGGATTTCCTATTATTGCATCAGCTTTTGGCCATTCACGAAATAAAGCATCTTGACAAAAAATATTATTATCTAAAGTATCCAATGGTAAAGCAGGTTCAGTTAACTGTAAATTATCAATCGCAATTTTTCGCGCAATCATCAAAGTCACCCGCGCTAATTCCACCGCAAAGGGATTTGTATCCATTCCATAAAATTGCAAAGGAGTCACCAAACCCATTTGCATTTGTTTATCCTTAGACTTACGCAAAGATTGAATTTTCTCTAATAGCAAGATTTCAATTCTCTTCAATTCCTGATATGCGATATAAAGAAAATTACCAGAACCACAAGCAGGATCTAAAACTCGATAACCTTGTAATTCTATTTGCAGTTTTGAAAGTTCCTTAATTGTCCCTGCTTCCTCAATTCTCTCTTCCCAATAACGGCTAATTGTCGGTCGGACAATTTTCATAATATCCACTTCCGAAGTATAATGAATTCCTCGCGCGTGACGTTCTTCCTTATATATACTCCCTTCAAATAAATTCCCAAAAATAGCCGGACGGACTTTACTCCAATTTTCTCGCGCGGAAACATCTAAAAAGTTTAATTCCTCCCTGGTTAATTCAATTGCATGAATTTGAGAAAATAAACCCCCATTAAAATAATCCACTCCTTGATAACGTCCCGCTGGTGTTTTTCCTGGTTGATTCATTTCCCGAAATAAACCACCCAAAACATCATAGGAACTTTCCCCTTTCATACAATCTTGGACACAAGAAATAAACATATCACGGGGTAACAGTTGTCTCTTTTCCGCAAACATCGCTAAAACACATTGTAAAATAAATCTCTGTCCTATTAACTTTTCAATTCCCCTACTTTCTAACTCTAATAATAATTCTCCCATGCGACGGGCAGCTTTCACAGTTACTTCTACTTGGTTATTTTGGAATACAGGGGTTTTTTGCCCTAATTCCATAAATACCAATGCTCCTGCGCGGTCTGGCAGTTGTTCCAGGGTAATTTTATCTACAGGTGTATATAATTGAATATTAAAATCAAAGATCCAAAATTCATCAAAGTTGCATAAAATCACATATTTAGGACGATTTGGGACTAACCGCATCCAATAATCAAAGGCTTGGGAATAATGTTTATTTAAGTCTTCTCCTCGTTTTTTCATTTCTATTAAAACGCGGGGTTTCCAAACTAAATCAGCAAAACCAGTTTTACCAGTTTTACTACTTTTTTTAATAGCTTCCTCATAAGTTGCACCAGCTTCTAAAGCACCTTCATGGCCAAAGGCACGAAAAAAGCGGTCGAGAAATGTTTGTGCTTCTTTGCGTTCCTGTCCGGTGATATGTTGGTTACAGAATTGTACGAATTTAGATAAACTTTCTGGTGTTGCTGATGTCATGAGAATAAAAAATATAAACCACCACTTTTAACTTTTAACTTTTGACTTAGAGGGTGTTTTAAAAGTATTAGATGAAACCGATAATCTCCAGAAACCTAACCCCCTTCCCTACCTCTCCCTAACCCTCTCCTACGAGGAGAGGGAAGCGGAAAAACTTTTGTTAGCTGGAATGGGGGTTTCAAACCCACATTCCGCGTCGGGGAGAGGTTTGGAGAGGGGTTTATTTATACATTAAAAACTTTTCAAACAACCTCTTGTAAACTCCCCCTCCATTACAAAACGAAGGGGGATAAAACATTAAGCCGTGAAATACTTAGCCGCAGGGTGATAAGTAATAATCGCCGTTGTAGACTGTTCAGGATACAATTGCTCACTTTCATCCATGTGCATCTTCATCCTATCAACCCCCAACAACTGCAACTGCTTAAACTGATCCTGAATATTCGGACAAGCAGGATAGCCGAAACTATACCGAGAACCTTGATAACGCTGCGCCAACATATCCCGAATATTATCCGGTTCAGAATCACCAAAACCTAACTCCCGGCGGATTCTAGCGTGAGTCCATTCAGCCAAAGCCTCAGCCACCTGTACAGCCATACCATGAAAATACAGATAGTCAGTGTATTTATTATCGGCAAATAGCTTTTGTCCAAACTCCGTTGCAACTTCCCCCACAGTCACCGCTTGCATAGGGAAAACATCAATAATTCCCGACTCCTTAGGTGCAAAAAAATCTGCAATACATAACCGATTAAAAGACCTCTGACGGGGAAACTCAAAACTAACTCTTACCTCCGCGTCCTCTGCGTCTCTGCGGTTCGTTTCATAAATCAACAAACTATTCCCCACAGACTGACAAGGAAAATAGCCATAAATCACTTGAGGATGTAATAAATTCTCCTCAATAATGCGCTGTTTCCACTCTTCCAAAACTGGATAAACCTTATCAGCTAAAAACGCCTGATATTCCTCCTTAGATTGTTCCTTGGGCTTGCGGAATTGCCATTGTCCAGCCACCAAAGCTTGCAAATCTAAATACCAGAATAATTCCTCCAAAGAAATATCATCAGGTTGTAAAAACTGCGTTCCCCAAAAAGGTGGATTTGGACGTTCAATATCTACAGCTACAGCCTCAGAACGCCGAGTATCAACCTCTTTTTTAACATCAGAATTATCTAGTGTAGGGTGGGCATCTTGCCCGCTATTTTCCGCAATAGATTGATGTCCATTTTCTTCAACTTCATCCAAAAATCCCTGGAAATTATCCCAATTACCTGCTGTTTTTGCAGGCATTAACTTATCCATAAAATGCAAATCAGAAAAAGCATCCTTGCCATAAATAACCTTACCTTTATAAGTTCCTTGGCAATCTTGATTTACAAATTTAGGAGTTAAAGCAGCACCACCTAAAATCACAGGAACAGTAATTCCTTTTTCATTGAAAGTCTGTAAATTCTCTTTCATGAAAGCGGTGGATTTTACTAACAATCCACTCATGGCAATACAATCAGGTTTGTGTTCTTCGTAAGCCTGAATGATGTTTTCTACAGATTGCTTAATTCCCAGGTTAATCACCTTATAACCATTGTTAGATAAAATGATATCTACCAGGTTTTTACCAATATCGTGAACATCACCTTTTACCGTCGCAATTACAAAAGTTCCCTTCGCATTATTCCCAGATTCCGACTTTTCCATAAACGGTTCTAAATAAGCAACCGCAGCTTTCATGGTTTCGGCAGATTGTAAGACAAAAGGTAATTGCATTTGTCCAGACCCGAACAATTCACCAACAACTTTCATTCCGTCTAACAAGAAAGTATTGATGATTTGTAAGGGAGGATATTGTTCTAAAGCTTTTGTCAATTGGGTTTCTAAACCAATGCGTTCACCGTCAATAACATGACGTTTTAAACGTTCTTCAATGGGTAAACTGGCATCAATTCCCGTATTCCGTTTAGTTTTGACTCCGGCAAAAATTGTGGTTAATTCTCCCAAGGGGTCATAAACGCAGACATTACCATCAAATTTACGTTCATCATAAATTAACTGCCGACAAACTTCTTGATGTTGCGGTTCAATCTTAGCCAGAGGTAAAATTTTACTCGCGCTGACAATTGCTGCATCCATGCCCGCTTGCATAGCTTCATGCAAAAACATCGAGTTTAACACCATGCGCGAGGCGGGATTTAAGCCAAAGGAGATATTGGAAACGCCCAACATCACATGACATCCAGGCAATTCTTGACGAATACGGCGAATGGATTCAATGGTAGCTTTACCATTTTCCCGATCTTCTTCAATCCCCGTAGAAATCGGTAGAGCTAAAGTATCAAAGAATATTTCTGTAGGCGCAATCCCATATTCTACAGCTTGACGGTAAGCCCGTTGGGCAATTTGAAACTTTTTCTCTGCTGTCCGCGCCATACCATCTTCGTCAATTGTCCCAATAATGACACCAGCACCGTATTTTTTAGCTAATTCTAGCACTTTCAAAAATCGGTCTTCGCCATCTTCATAGTTGGTAGAATTGAGTAAACACTTACCACCAGCTACCTTTAAACCCGCTTCCATTTTTTCCCATTCGGTGGAATCCAGCATTAAAGGTAAAGTTACATTATTGACAACACGAGAAACTAACTCGTGCATATCACGTACGCCGTCACGTCCCACATAATCAACGTTGATATCAAGGATGTGTGCGCCTTCTTTTACCTGACTCCGCGCCATTGAGACTAAACCATCCCAGTCTTCAGCGTTGAGTAAATCACGGCATTTTTTAGAACCACTGGCGTTAAGACGTTCACCGATAATCAAGAAAGAATTTTCTTGTTCATAGGGTTGAGTCGTATAAATTGATGCGGCTGATGGTTCTAAAATTGGTTGTCTAACTTTTGGTTTTAACTCGTGAGCAATTTCCGCCAATTGTTGAATATGTGCTGGTCGTGTCCCACAGCAACCCCCAATCACTTGGACACCTAAATCTTCGATGAAGTGCATTAACGCCATGCGTAATTCTATGGGCGTAAGTTTGTAATGTGCTTGACCGCCAACGTTTTCCGGTAAACCCGCATTGGGAATACAGGAAACTACGAATGGGGAATGTTCGGATAAATACTTGATATGTGGTTTCATCAAGTCGGGACCAGTGGCGCAATTTAAGCCGAGAATATCAATGGGGTAAGATTCGAGGATAGTAACTACGGCGTTGATTTCTGTACCTACCAGCATTGTTCCCATGCTTTCCATAGTTACAGACACCATTAAGGCTCTTCTTTCCCCTTTTTTAGCAAAAACTTCCTCAATCCCATTTAATGCGGCTTTAATTTGCAGCACGTCTTGGCAGGTTTCTACGAGAAATAAATCCACACCACCATCAAATAAGGCTTCTGCTTGTTCAGCAAAAGAGGCTTTCATGGTGTCAAAATCAATATGTCCCAAAGTCGGAAGTTTGGTGGTTGGACCAATAGAACCAGCTACAAATCGGGGTTTTTCCGGGGTGGAAAATTCCGCAGCTACACTTTTGGCAAGTTCGGCGGCTTTCTTCGTGAGATAGTAAGCTTGGTCTGCTAAGTCATATTCTGCTAAAACTATGGACATAGAGCCAAAGGTATCAGTTTCAATGACATCAGCCCCAGCGGCGAGAAAATCACGGTGAACCTTGGCGACGGCTTCGGGTTTGGTGTGGACTAGATACTCGTTACAGCCTTCATATTGTGCGCCTCCAAAATCTTCAGCGGTAAGATTTTGGGTTTGCAGGTTTGTACCCATTGCACCGTCAAAGACGATAACGGGACGTTCGGGACTATGTAGGTGTTTGAGAAAGGGATGGGTCATAATTGTGTGAAAAAATAGAGTTATTTTTGTAATACTAGACTTAATTTACAGCAGGAGTCAGAAGTCAGGAGTCAGGAGTCAGGAGGAAGAAAATTATTTACCAATTACCAATTACCAATTACCAATTACCAATTACCAATTACCTGTTCCCTGTTCCCTGTTCCCTGTTCCCTACTTAAAATAGTGAAACTTTCAGATTTAAGCAGTCCATTACCGAAAACAGTATCTACTACCATGTCTGTTAATTCTAAACTCTACGAAGGCAAAGCCAAAATTCTTTACGCAACAGATGATCCAGAGGTTTTGTTGGCTGATTTTAAAGACGATGCTACAGCCTTTAATGCTCAAAAACGGGGCAGCATTCAAAACAAGGGCATGATTAACTGTAGTATTTCTAGTCAACTGTTCCAACAATTGGCAAAACAGGGGATTAAAACTCATTTTATTGATAGTCCAGCCCCCAATTTGATGAGAGTTAAAGCTGTAAAAATTATCCCCTTAGAAGTGGTGGTAAGAAATATTGCGGCTGGTAGCCTGTGTCAGCAAACTGGGTTAGCACTAGGGACTGTGTTATCACGGCCTTTGGTGGAATTCTATTATAAAGATGATAATCTAGGTGATCCTTTACTGACAAGCGATCGCTTATTTCTCCTAGAATTAGCCACACCGGAACAAGTTGCTCAAATTACTCATCTTGCATTGGAAATCAACGAATTTCTCAAGCAGTTTTGGGAAAAATGCCAAATTACCTTAGTGGACTTTAAACTTGAATTTGGCATGGATTCACAACAGCAAGTGCTTTTAGCCGACGAAATTAGTCCCGATACCTGTCGTTTATGGGACATAGCCGAAACCGATACTAACCGCCGCATTATGGATAAAGACCGTTTTCGTCGGGACTTAGGAAACGTAGAAAATGCCTATCAGGAGGTTTTGCAGAGAGTATTAAAAGTAGTAGAAAGCTCCAAAGCTGAGTAAGTAAATTTTCCAGTGATTAACAATAATGGTGTGTGGTAGTGAAGAGAAATATGATTAAAAAACATTTAACACCCGGATTAATGGCTATGGTAGCCATGACCGTCCCTTTAGCAATTTCTGTCAAAGCAAATGCCCAAACGACTGATAGTCACCCACAGACCACAGAAGTTTTGACAGTAGCAACAAACCAGCCAGAAACACAGAATCTTGTCAAAGGTGATGCTAGTGAAAATCCAGCATCTTATCCCCTGGTAGCACCAATAGTTGGAGAAAGAGAATCTCACAAATTTTCCCCTCTTATTAAAGCTTTAAAGTCCAACTCAGCATCAGTAGATCAGGGATCTGTAATTATACCCAACTCGACAATAGTTCCCATTACAGCAAAGGCCGAACCGACTCGGAAAAAACCAAATCCTTCAACAACATCACCCACAACCATAAAAAAGGGATCTGAGGTTGTCCCCAAACCGACAATAGTTCCTAAAAAAACACCAGTTCCCCTAGTAAAACCGACTCAACCTCCTGCGACTGAATCCAATCAAGAAAAACTAAATCCGCCAACAGTAGCACCCACACCCAATCCAGAAGCAACCGAAGCCCGCGTATTGGTGTCAGAGGTAGCAATTAAATCAGAAACAGGACAAATCACCCCGGAACTAGAAACCCAAGTTTATAAAGTAATTCGCACCCAAGCTGGACAAACAACCACCCGTTCCCAACTGCAAGAAGATATCAGTGCGATTTTTAGAACTGGGTTTTTCTCCAACGTCCAAGCATTTCCAGAAGATACCCCCCTTGGTGTGCGGGTAAGTTTTATTGTTGCCCCCAATCCCATTCTCTCTAAAGTAGAATTAGAAGCCAACCCTGGTACGGGTGTAGCCTCTGTCCTTCCTGCTGCGACGGTCAACGAAATATTTAGCAGTCAATATGGCAAAATTCTCAACTTGCGGGAATTAAACGAAGGCATTCAGAAATTAACCAAACTTTATCAAGACCAAGGTTATGTACTTGCCAACTTAGTTGGAGCGCCCAAAGTCTCAGAAAATGGCGTTGTCACCCTCCAAGTGGCAGAAGGGGTTGTAGAAAGCGTTAAAGTCCGATTCCGGAACAAAGATGGTGAGTTCGTAGACGACAAAGGCAACCCAATTCGCGGACGGACAAAGGATTATATTATTACGCGGGAATTAGAATTAAAATCAGGAACAGTATTCAATCGAAATACAGTACAGAGAGATTTAGCGCGAGTATATGGACTTGGATTGTTTGAACCACCTGATACTGAGCCTATATCCCTTGCTCCTGGTAGTGACCCCAGTAAGGTAAATGTACTAGTAAATGTAACTGAACGTAATAGCGGTTCTATTGCTGCTGGGGCGGGAATTAGCTCTGCTAGTGGTTTATTTGGAACTATCAGCTATCAGCAGCAAAACCTGGGGGGCAGAAACCAAAAATTGGGGACGGAGTTACAGTTAGGAGAACGAGAACTACTATTTGACCTGCGCTTTACTGATCCTTGGATTGCTGGTGATCCTTATCGCACTTCATATACGACAAATATTTTCCGTCGTCGTTCTGTTTCCTTGATTTTTGAAGGTAAAGACAAGAGTATTGATACCTTTGATCCTAACAATATTACGGATACAAATCAACAAGATCGCCCTCGGATTACCCGGTTAGGTGGTGGTGTCACCTTTACCCGTCCCCTTTCCCGCAATCCTTTCAAAAATTCCGAGTGGCTGGCTTCCGCTGGACTCCAGTATCAACGGGTTTCCGGTCGTGATGCTGACGGTAATTTGAGAAAGGAAGGGGCGATATTTGATAGTAATGGAAATATCATCAGTGATAGAACTCCTCTCACCCTTTCGCCTTCAGGAGAAGATGATTTATTACTATTGAAGCTGGGCGCACAAAGGGATCTCCGCAATAATTCCTTACAACCCACCAAAGGTTCTTTCCTCAGCTTTGGAGTTGATCAATCTGTACCTATAGGCACAGGTAGTGTTTTTATGACTAGGCTTAGGGGTAACTATAGTCAGTATCTACCGATTAAATTACTTAGCTTTAGCAAAAAACCCCAAACTTTGGCATTTAACCTGCAAGGGGGGACAATCTTTGGGGATGTACCTCCCTATGAAGCCTTTACCATAGGTGGTAGTAATTCAGTTCGCGGGTATGATGAGGGCAGATTAGGCACGGGTAGTAAGTATGTCCAAGCTGCTGTTGAATATCGCTTTCCGGTTTTCTCGGTTGTCAGTGGCGCACTATTTTTTGACTATGGTAGTGACTTGGGAAGTAGTACCCAATCTGCACAATTGTTAAAGAAAAATGGCAATGGCTATGGCTATGGTTTAGGTTTGCGGATACAATCTCCACTCGGACCAATTCGCATAGATTACGGTGTCACTGATGAAGGTGATAGTCGGATCAATTTTGGCATTGGGGAAAGATTTTAAATTGGTCAGTAGGGGCGAAGCATTTGGAAGATAAATTATCGGTCATTGCCAAAATAGTTCTCCAAATGCTTCGCCCGTACAGTGGTTAGTGGTCAGTGGCTAAGAATTTTACTTCTGACTCCTGAATTCTGACTTCTGTACCTTAATAATATTTAATATTTTTCAGACAAGAATAATCAGAGTTTTGAGCAATACTAACTACAATATTTGGATTATTAGATGATGCAGCAACATACTTTAGCTGGGGAAATTACTCAGACTGGTGTGGGGTTACACAGTGGGGTCAATACTCAAGTACGAATATTACCAGCACCACCGGGAAGTAATCGCTTTTTTGTCCGGGTAGATTTACCGAATTCACCAATTATTCCCGCCCAAGTTGCGGCTGTGAGTCAGACTGTGCTTTCTACTCAATTGGGTAAGGGTCAAGTCTGTGTTCGCACTGTGGAACATTTATTGGCTGCTTTGGCGGCTATGGGGGTGGATAATGCCAGAATTGAAATTGATGGACCGGAAGTACCGCTTTTAGATGGTTCTGCTCAAGTTTGGTGTGAAAGAATTGCTGAAGTTGGTTTATTTGCCCAAATGGTGAGTAATTTACCTGCACCTGTCGTTATTACCGAACCGATTTGGATTTATGAAGGTGATACTTTTGTTTGCGCCCTACCGGCACCAGAAACCAGATTTAGCTATGGGATAGATTTTAATTTGGCGGCAATTGGTAATCAATGGCACAGTTGGTTATTAACGACAAGTTTAGAAAAATCTTCTGCTGACTTTGCTTCAGAAATTGCGCCAGCACGGACTTTTGGGTTACAGCATCAAATCGAACATCTGCAAAAGTCGGGATTAATTAAAGGTGGTAGTTTGGCTAATGCCCTAGTTTGTGGGGTGGAAGGTTGGCTAAATCCACCATTACGATTTGCAAATGAACCAGTTCGTCATAAAATCTTGGATCTAGTCGGAGATTTAAGTTTACTAGGAATTTTCCCTGTTGCTCATTTTTTGGCTTACAAAGCTAGTCATAATTTACACATTCAACTGGCACGGAAAATTTTAGAACTGATCTAAAATTCCCAAATTTACCCATCTTAGTGTTTAATTATTCAAACAACGTACCACTAATGTCCACTATTACCGAACCTAATTCCCAGGAATTGAATACATCAAGTGAGGATAATGTCAATCCACAGACTATAAAAACTACCTTTAGTATTGAGGAAATTCAGGAACTCTTACCTCATCGCTATCCATTTTTACTGGTAGATCGGATTATTGATTATGTACCTGGTAAAAAAGCCGTGGGTATTAAAAATGTTACCTTTAATGAACCCCAATTTCAAGGGCATTTTCCAGGGCGATCGCTGATGCCAGGTGTGCTAATTATCGAAGCCATGGCACAAGTGGGTGGGATTGTGATGACGCAAATGCCGGAATCAAAAGGAGGACTATTTGTCTTTGCTGGTATTGATAAAGTCCGTTTCCGTCGGCAAATTGTTCCTGGAGATCAACTGGTAATGACGGTGGAACTGTTGTGGGTGAAGCAGCGTCGGTTCGGGAAAATGAAAGGACGGGCGGAAGTTGATGGACAATTAGCCGCTGAAGGAGAACTAATGTTTTCTTTGATTAGTTAAAATTTATTATACCATAACAGGATTTTAGATTTTCGCCCTCACACATAACTGAACTTTGCCCGACACGTTTCTTAATTGAATAAATTAGCAAGTAGCACTTAGTTTTGGAGATTCACCTTTGAAAACACTTATTCATCCAACTGCTGTCATCCATCCTAATGCGGAACTCCACTCAACAGTGCAAGTCGGCGCTTATGCTGTGATCGGCGAGAATGTTAGAGTTGGTGCAGACACTGTAATTGGCGCTCATGTCGTCCTAGAAGGCCTTTGTGAAATTGGTACGGGAAATCAGATTTTTCCCGGTGCAGCTATCGGTATGCAGCCCCAGGATCTCAAATACGTGGGAGAACCGACTTGGGTAAAAATTGGTAACAATAATTCCATCCGTGAATACGTGACGATTAACCGCGCTACTGGCAGGGGTGAGGCGACGATAATCGGTAATGGCAATTTATTAATGGCTTATGTTCATGTAGGTCATAATTGCCTGATTAAAGATTCTGTCATTATTGCTAATTCTGTAGCATTGGCGGGTCATGTACATATTGAATCACGAGCTAGACTGAGCGGCGTTTTAGGTGTGCATCAATTTGTTCACATAGGAACTATGTCTATGGTGGGCGGAATGACACGCATTGATAGGGATGTCCCTCCTTATATGTTGGTGGAAGGAAATCCGGCGAAAGTGCGATCGCTCAATTTGGTAGGATTAAAACGTTCGGAAATGGCTGCTAGTGATTTCCAATTAATTAAAAAAGCTTTCCGTCTTCTCTATCGTTCTGATTTCCTATTTAAAGATGCTTTACAAGAGTTAGAAAATTTAGGAGATTCAGAACAATTAAAACATCTTCGCCGTTTTTTACTACTTTCCCAAATGCCCGGAAGACGCGGTTTAATTCCCGGAAAGGGCAGAAAATCTGTCAGTGATGAATAATGAATAGTCAGTTAGATGTAGGGACGGGGTTTTCCCGTCCTTAAAGTTTACCAGTTGCTCTGTTTTTGTCGGCAGAATATGGATTTAATGAATATGGATTTAATGAACCACGTTCGCGTAGCGCCCCGCAGGGTAGAAGCGAAGGTAGCGAAGGAAGAAAAGAAGAAGAAGAAAAGAAGAAGAAAGTAGGTAATTTTCAACTGGGAAAGGGCGTAAAAATCTCAAATCTAAAGTTTTAAAATGCGGATATTTATTAGCACTGGCGAAGTTTCTGGGGATTTACAGGGTTCGCTTTTGATTGCAGCACTGCAACGTCAAGCTGTTGTTACGGGTTTGATATTGGAAATTATCGCTTTGGGTGGGGAGAAAATGGCGGAAGCTGGGGCGGAAATTTTGGGGGATACTAGCGGTATTGGTTCGATGGGTTTGATTGAGTCTTTGCCTTATGTTATCCCTACTTTAAGGGTACAACGCCAAGCGATCGCTTACTTAAAGAAAAATCCCCCTGATTTAGTAGTCCTAATTGACTATATGGGTCCAAATCTGGGCATTGGTACATTCATGAGGGAAAACTTACCTGATGTACCTGTGGCTTATTATATCGCTCCTCAAGAGTGGGTATGGTCTATGAGTTTTCAGAATACCAACCGCATTGTTGGTTTTACAGATAAACTATTAGCAATTTTCCCCGAAGAAGCGCGATATTATCAGCAAAATGGGGCAAAGGTTTGTTGGGTAGGACATCCTTTAATTGATAGAATGGCAAATGCACCAAATCGAGAAATTGCCAGAGAGAAATTAGGAATTAAACCCGCAGAAATCGCAATTACCCTGTTACCAGCTTCCCGTCATCAAGAATTAAAATATCTTTTACCAATGATTTTTCAAGCTGCCCAAAATATCCAATCTAAATTACCAAATGTCCATTTTTGGATTCCTCTATCTTTGGAAACATTTAGACAACCAATTACAGCAGCAATTAAAGATTACGGTTTGAAAGCTACACTAGTATCAGATCAACAAAAGGATATTTTTGCTGCGGCTGATTTCGCAATTACTAAATCGGGAACTGTCAATTTAGAACTTGCATTATTAAATGTCCCCCAAGTTGTAGTTTATTGTCTTCATCCCATTACTGCTTGGATTGTGCGTCATATTCTTAAAGGTTCAATTCCCTTTGCTTCTCCAGTAAATTTAGTTGTCATGCGGGAAATTGTTCCCGAATTTTTACAGGAACAAGCCACAGCCGATAATATTGTTGAAGCAGCCATGGAATTGTTATTAAATCCTGAAAAAAGACAAAAAACTTTATTAGATTATCAAGAAATGCGCCATTGTTTGGGAGAATTGGGAGTATGCGATCGCACTGCAAAAGAAATTTTAGCAATGAAAAAGTAGATAATAGTTAAAATGGCAAAAACCCGACCAATTGCAGTTGACTTATTTGCAGGTGCAGGAGGAATGACTTTAGGCTTTGAACAAGCTGGTTTTGATATTCTGGCATCTGTGGAAATAGATCCAATTCATTGTGCAATCCATAAATTTAACTTTCCCTTTTGGACGGTGATCTGTAAAAGTGTAGAAGAGACAACAGGGAAGGAAATTAGGAATAGTTCTCAAATTGCCAATCAAGAAATTGATGTAGTTTTTGGTGGTCCTCCCTGTCAAGGTTTCTCATTAATAGGAAAACGCTCTTTTGATGATCCAAGAAACTCTTTAGTTTTCCATTTTATTAGATTGGTTGTAGAATTACAACCCAAGTTTTTTGTATTAGAAAATGTCAAAGGAATCACAGTAGGAAAACACAAGGAATTTATTGCTGAAATTATTAATCAATTTACTGAAAGTGGTTATCAAATTGATGCAAATTATCAAGTTTTAAATGCAGCTAATTATGGAGTACCACAAAATCGGGAAAGATTATTTTTACTCGGTTCACGTCAAAATATCGAATTACCGAAATATCCAGATAAGATGATATTCCCTAATCTAAAATCTCCTACAGTTTGGGACGCATTACAAGATTTACCAGTCATAGAAAACTATCCAGAATTATATCAACAAGATTGGATATTAACTGAATTTAGTAACCCTAGTAATTATGCTAAAAAACTGCGTAATCTTGAAATTGCAAAAAATAACTATGCCTATAAACGTCAATATGATCTGACCTTACTAACATCAAGTTTAAGAAGCAAACATTCACCTGAATCTATGGAAAGATTTGCTTCTACACCTCATGGTAAAATTGAATCAATTAGTCGTTTTCATAAACTTGATCCTCATGGTTTATGTAATACTTTAAGAGCCGGAACACCCAGTAATAAAGGTGCATTTACTTCTCCTCGTCCCATCCATCCTTTTATCCCCAGATGTATCACTGTCAGGGAAGCTGCACGGTTACATTCCTATCCTGATTGGTTTAGATTTCATCCCACAAAATGGCATGGTTTTCGACAAATTGGTAATTCTGTTCCTCCGCTTTTAGCGCAAGCAGTCGCAGAGGAAATTATTAGAGTTTTAGATATCACATCTTCTCAAGGTCAAGGTGTTAAAAAATTAGGGGACATTAGTTTATTGAAACTTAATATGTCAACAGCCGCAAAATATTTTGGAGTCAATCCTCATGTTATAGAACCGAGAACTAGGAAAAAATGAATTTTTGGCATTTATTTAGCGCATTTATTTAGCTAATATAGTAATTTTACTGTGGCTGCATTAATTATTTGATTATTATAAATCCAATATGGAAGAACCAGATTTAATCTCAGATGCGGCTAATATTCGAGAGATATATTTTCCAGAGATATCTCCTAATCCTAACAGACCATTTCCGAAAGGTAATATTGCTATTGTCGAGGTACGATTAGAAGATGGTAAAGCTTTTGGAATGGGTGCAACATCTAGAGCCAACAGTCCAGCACCTCTACCAGAACCTAAGTCAAGGGGGGGAAATTTTGAACCTGCTGTAGATTCTCACTCAAAACGTATTATGGATACTGATGCGGAATATAAGGTTTTGTCAGCCATTGCAGAAACTTTAGAATTTATCTACAATAAGGATAATAACCGCGTTAGAGGGCAACTGTATCTTTACACAGAAAGAAAACCTTGTGAAAGTTGTCAAGGTGTTATAAATCAATTTGAGCAAAGATTTCCTGAGATAAAAATAACTATCTCCTGGACATATCCTTATCCTCCGAGTAGCAATTAACTATGACATTCATATTGCATGAAGTTGAAAAGTCTCCTCTCATTTTATCTGCTAAAATTCCTGATTCTTTACGTTTAGTCATAGAGAGAATTCATGGATGTTCTTATGCAGAATTATATGAAGAAAAAAACATTCAGGGAATAAGTTTAGAAAATTCTTTAATCAAAGTATTTGATGCAATAGAAAAAGAGAAAAATAGCTTAGATATAAGTTATTGCTATTTTTTTATGGCTATAGTTATGGGAATCGCTGTACAACCAACGATTAAAACTTATTTACCCGGTGAGACAGCTCGTTTTAATCGTGAAACAATAACTGGTAATATATTTCAGTATCTTTTTCGAGATTGGATATATTCTCAACATAATTATCAGCCATATTTTAACGTTTCATTTCAGGATTATCAGAATTATTTGGGACAATATCAAGCACTGGATGAAGCTGTTGATGTTTTTGAGAATATGCTGCAAGTGCTGGAATCTATAAAAACCAGAGAAGCAATATTAAATATTTTAGATGATTGCTTCCAGGGTTATGCTATTTTTCCAGGTTCGCAAGGTAGACGAGAACTTTTTGATTGGTGGTTATTAGATGTTGTTCCATCTGTTTTTTGTGGACGTTTACCTAAAAATATTCATACTTTAAAGGGAGTTGGTAAAATGACTCAACATATTACTAAAATACGGAACTATTTTTTTAAAGTAGTCGGGAATAATCAGTCTCAAGGAAATACAAATTTGGAAAAACAAGATTTGTTGTTAAGATTTTTGGCTTCTGATAAATAATATTAATATCTATCCCCAAACAATTTCCATATTTAAAATAAATCTTGGTTAAATATTTTCAACTGATGATTTTTGAGAAAAGCTTATTGCTATGTTTGAACTGACAATATATGAAGGTGAAGTAAGAATCGTGCAGGAGAAACATTACAAGTTTGTTCCAGCCGATCAAATTTCTGAAACCGATTTACAAAATTATAGGAATTATACATAATGAAGAAGTAAATTGGAGTCAAGAGATTGTTAAAATTATGATGCAGAATAACTTTATTTATGAACATTGAAGAATTTTTTGAATTAAGTGCTGGAAAGTGGTTTTCTCATCGCACTAGTCACCATTTAGCTTTTAAGCAGTCAGAAGACGGCAAATCAGACATCGTGATTGAGATGTTAGCCGCTGATCATCCAGAAGTAATTAAACTGTGTGAACAGTATGAAATTGCGGCTCATACAGCTTCCTGTGGGGCGCGAGTTACCTGGAATGGCACAATGGAATGGGACGAAGAAAAACACCAGGGTTCGACCGTTTTAGCCACAGTCCCGAATGCAGATAACCCAGATGAAGGTAAATTACTCCGAGAAATGGGTTATGCCGAAAAAGCCCCCGTTGCTGGTAGCTATAAAATCGGTGATGATGGGGCTTTAACTCTGATTACTGAGTATGAAACCATGTGGTCTGAAGAAAGGCTATGGTTTGCCAGTCCTAACTTGCGGATGCGAGTAAGTGTTCTGAAGCGGTTTGGTGGCTTTAGTATGGCTTCCTTCACCTCTGAAATCCGCATGGGTAGCACGGATGCTTCTAAAAAGGCTACGGAAGCCGCTAATTCAATTAACGCACCCACAAATTAAAACCTTAAACTACAATATTGAGGCTGGTAATTGATAATTGACAACTATTACCTGCCTCTATATCACGTTTATAGTTAAATTTGTCCTAAATCTGCAATAAACGAGCTAAGAATTGGGGTAATGGTAAAATAATCAATAACAATAAAGCCATTGACATTAATCCCATAAAATCCCGTTTATTATCTAATTCTGTGACATCATTTAAAGCAGGTTCATCAATTAAGGGAACGAATAATAAAATAATTGCCCACAATAAAAATTCTTCTCTAATAAACGAAAGCATTAATAATAATAATCTAGCAATTTGACCAATGAAAACAGCAGTCCGTTGTCCAAACATAGCATGAACAATGTGACCACCATCTAGTTGTCCCACGGGCATCAAATTCAATGCAGTGACAATTAATCCTAAGAAACCTGCAACTGCAACTGGATGTAAATCAATGGCAGATTTTGCGGTTAATTCACTTCCCAAGGCTAATTTTGAGAGTAACGCTAATAAAATCGAATATTGAGGATTAAGTGCATTGGGGTTTAACATTCCGGTTTTTTCCGGTAAAGCTACTATTTCCGAATGAGCTAAACCCCAAATCAATAAAGGTATAGTCATCATAAATCCTGCCAATGGTCCAGCAATACTGACATCAAATAAAGCTTTGCGGTGAGGGACAGGACTCCCCATTTTAATAAAAGCACCAAATGTTCCTAAGAAATAAGGTATAGGAATAAAATAAGGCAATGTGGAGCGAATTTTATAGAATCTTGCTGTTAAGTAATGACCTAGTTCATGAGTTCCTAAAATAGTTATTAACCCTAAAGCATAAGGTACACCGTTAAAAAATAATGTCAAATAAGATTCTAGCGAATTGACTTGAAAACCTGCAATTCTCAATCCGACAAGGGTAGTGCTAAATAAAGTTGCTACTAATAATAGTAATGCTAACCCTGGTCGAGTAATTTTTTCGGAATCGCGGTGGTTATTTTGTCTAACTACTTGAGGATTTGGAACTAAAACAAAGAAGGGTTTACCATTTATTCCTTCTTGAAATATGATGAGAAAGCGATCGCCAAATTGTCCTTCAATATTAGCTTTAATTTGCTCATAAGCCTCACTAGCCATAGTTCGCAACTGTCCCCGACAAATTACGGCTTGGGGACGATACTCAATATTTTGCACATAATATACAGACCAGGGAAAACAATTTCGTAGTTGACTTTCTTCTGCTAAATCAATGGGACGGACTGGTACTGTTTCTTGAGGAGAATTATTACTTGCTTGTCCCTGATTTTCTGGAGATTGATTTTGTGGATCTACGGGTAATTGCCGACCCCTATTAAACAATAGCCAATATAATAATAAACAACCCCCTGATATCCAGAGAATTAATGCTGATGGGGGAGCTTGTTTGATCCCATGTACCAGCGTCCAACCAGTCAATACAAATGCCGGTGTCATTAAAACCAACCACAATAACCATATAGGGGTTCTTGTAGCCCGTGCAACACTGTGCTGCATCATTAAATAAGTCAATGACCCCAAAACGAAAACGAGGAGAAACCAAAATGCCATATTATCTTCACTATATTTGATAGAATGCCTTACCTGTAATTTCTGTTACAGATTTTGATGACAAATAAGACTGCACGCCTTAATTTTTTAATCACAGTTAATAGTCATGGTAAATACACTGTAACCTGATTGTTCACCACTTCCGAATTTGGGTTTTTTCATTTATGTCTTCTTTTCCTCAGCAGTCCAGTCATCAGACTAAACAACCACGCTCTATATCCCTAAAAAGCCCATCAAAGGCGGAAAATCCTTTAGTTTTGACACCCAACAGTATTTTTGCTTTTCCACCTAATCGGGACACTTTAGGAGCAACATCTTACTTCATTGTCACAAATGCAGGGAATGTTCTCATAGATTGCCCAGCTTTAGAACAGATAAACCAGGATTTTTTGTCCTTGCATGGGGGAGTCAAGTGGTTTTTTATCAGTCATCGTGGTGCTATTGGTAAAGCCGCAGAATATCAGCAAATCTTAAATTGCGAAATTCTCATCCAAGAACAAGAAGCCTATTTATTGCCTGGTTCAACTGTCACCACTTTTACTGATGAGTTCACTCTTAATGCCACAACGCAAATAATTTGGACACCAGGCCATTCTCCAGGCTCTTCTTGTTTATACTATCGTGAATTTGACGGCGTGTTATTTTCTGGACGGCATTTACTTCCTAACCAGCACGGCGAACCTGTGCCACTACGCACTTCTAAAACTTTTCATTGGCCACGACAACTCAAAAGCGTTAAATTATTAAGCGATCGCTTCACACCACAAACTTTAACTTATTTATGCCCCGGAGCTAATACAGGTTATCTCAGGGGTAAACCCTGTATAGACCAAGCTTACCAAAAAATCACCAACTTGAATTTAGCAACTTTACGGGAACAGGGAACAGGGAAGGAAATTCTTCCCACAACTGTACGGGCGAAGCATTTCGAGAACTATTTTTGGCAATGACCGATAATTTATCTTCCAAATGCTTCGCCCCTACTGACAACTGACAACTAACTAATGACCCATTACCAATTTTTTACTCAAAAGTTCGATAGCCGCTTGATATTGAACATCTGCCTTTGTGCCGATTTGTTCACGGTTAAGTGATGTTTGGGGAATAATTTGATCTGGCTTAATTCCCAACTTATTAATATCTCGATGGTTAGGAGTTTCATATTTAGCAATTGTCACCGCCAAACCAGAACCGTCCGATAATTCAAACAAAGATTGAATTAAGCCCTTCCCAAAAGTCGTTTCCCCGACTAATTGGGCGCGATGATTATCTTGTAAAGCACCTGCGAGGATTTCGCTGGCGCTGGCAGTTCCTTGATTAACGATAATTACTAAAGGATCTGTGGTTAAGGCTGGACCAAAGGCTTCATAAGTTCCCTGAATGCCTTGACGGTTGGCAGTGTAAACGATTGTGCCAGAGTCTAACCATAAACGAGCAATTTCAATTCCCGCTTGTAAGAGTCCACCCGGATTATTTCTTAAATCAAGAATATAGGCAGACGCGCCTTTTTTTTCTAAAATAGAAATAGCGTGTGCCAAGTCAGTAACGGCATTGGCACTAAATTGACTCAGGGACAAATAACCAATCTTGGTTCCTTCCGGGGATAATCGTAAGTCAGAGACAACAGGATTAAGAGCAATGCGATCGCGCACCAAGATAACTTCCCGGTCCTTTTCTCCTTCCCTGCCAATTAAAAGCGTAATAACGCTGCCCCTTGATCCACGCATTCGTGCCGCAGCCTCATCAAGAGTCAAATTCTCTGTAGATAAACCCTCAATCTTCAAAATGCGATCGCGTGGTTTTAAATCCGCTTTGTCGGCTGGAGAATCTTCAATAGGTGTAATTACCTCCAAACCACCACGTGGATTGAGAGTAATTTGTAAACCCACCCCAGTTAATTCTCCAGCAGTGCTAACTTGCAAACTGCGATACTTCTCAGGCTCAAGAAACCGGGTAAAAGGATCATCCAGACTCTTCAGCATAGACTGAATAGTAGAATAAGCTGCTTCATGGTTGGCAAAGTTGCCTTTTAACGCCTTTTGTCGCACATCAAGCCAGCTTTGATGGTTAAAAGTCCCATCTAAATAAGAGCGATTAACAATTCGCCACACTTCATAAACTAGCTTCTGTTCTGGGGTCAAAGCTGAAGCCGGAGGAACATATCCTGCCAACACCAAACCAAAAAGCAATAGTAGTAAACATCCTAGCCGCCAAAACCGTTTGTGAATGAACCCTAATTTCAGTGCCATCTCAGACTCAAATTCCCTAAAACTTTCTGTAATGATCAGTTGCTGATGAAATCTATCTCTCGACTATGTTACTTTTTTTATAGAAGAAGTGCATTCTTCTCATAAACTTGCTAGTCCAAATTTGTGAGATGTCCATTCTTCCTGATCAACGATAAAATCTTCTTTGGAGTCAACATAGTTAGCGTTGGCTGGCAAAGACGAGAGACAGGGGGATTTCTCAAAAATAGGGTGAGTTACACCCGAATTTACGCTCGTAGACCAATAGAAGCCCATTCTCTTGGATGAAGCGAGAAGCGAACCCTCTAACTGAGGTTAGTTGAATAGTCATGGCTGACTAAGCTTCGCATCACAAAACTTATCAACCGCAATCTATTTTTAGGAACTTAGGATTGTATGGCTAACGTTTATGACTGGTTTGAGGAACGCTTGGATCTCCAAGAAATTGCTGATGATATCACCACCAAATACGTACCTCCCCACGTTAACATCTTCTACTGTTTAGGTGGAATTACCCTAGTATGCTTCCTGATTCAGTTCGCCACTGGATTTGCGATGACATTCTACTACAAACCTACAGTTGCTGAAGCTTTCTCCTCTGTCGAGTACATCATGAATGAAGTCAACTTCGGTTGGTTAATTCGCTCCATTCACCGCTGGTCAGCCAGCATGATGGTATTAATGATGATTCTCCACACCTTCCGTGTTTATCTAACCGGTGGCTTCAAAAAGCCCCGCGAATTAACCTGGATCAGTGGTGTTATCCTCGCAGTTATCACCGTTTCCTTCGGTGTAACAGGCTACTCTCTGCCTTGGGATCAAGTTGGTTACTGGGCTGTAAAAATTGTTAGTGGTGTACCAGAAGCCATTCCCGTAGTCGGCGTTCTCATCTCCGATTTACTCCGTGGTGGTTCTAGTGTTGGTCAAGCTACACTTACCCGCTACTATAGCGCTCACACCTTCGTTCTTCCTTGGTTAATTGCCGTCTTCATGTTGTTCCACTTCTTGATGATTCGCAAACAAGGTATTTCTGGACCTTTGTAATCAAAGTTATTAGCAAATAGGCAAAACTTGTGTTTCCAGATCATCGTAGTTTGTTTTAAACTAAAGAGAAAATAACTTGTAAGTTGTAGACATAAACTACCATCGGAAACTTGAGCTAGTTGTATTGTTGATAGCTTTCACCAATTCTTTAACTTCACTTCAGTCGGAGAGCGAATTTAAAAATGTCAACGCAAAAAAAACCGGATCTGAGCGATCCCAAATTGAGAGCTAAACTTGCCCAAGGCATGGGTCACAATTACTATGGTGAACCTGCTTGGCCCAACGATTTGCTCTATATATTCCCAGTCGTCATTATGGGTTCTTTCGCCTGTATTGTGGCTCTAGCAACTCTAGATCCCGCGATGATCGGTGAACCAGCCAATCCTTTCGCTACTCCTTTGGAAATTTTGCCAGAGTGGTATTTATACCCTGTGTTCCAAATTCTCCGCTCATTACCTAGTAAACTATTAGGTGTGTTAGCAATGGCTGCTGTACCCTTGGGGCTAATTCTTGTTCCCTTCCTGGAAAACGTGAATAAGTTTCAAAACCCCTTCCGTCGCCCTGTAGCAACAACAGTATTTCTTTTTGGGACTCTTGTTACCCTGTGGCTAGGTATTGGTGCTGCGCTCCCATTAGACAAATCCTTAACTTTAGGATTGTTCTAAGATAGTTCAGTCAAAACTAAATCCAGTAACGTCTGTAATTTTCAAGAGCATATACGGGATAATATCTGACAAACAACTAGCCGTAAATCTTTTATGGTCTACTTGTTACTGATATTTCAAAAGAGATATGCTTTTGAAGAGCAACAGACGTTAACTAAATTCCTAAATGTGAAATTATCAAATCACAAAAAAACGCAAATACTTTTCAATTACTTTCTATTCAAGTCACGGTCAATGCTTAGCATAGTGCAGCAAGACCATCAAACGGTAAAGAGCGATCTTAAACTCTTAATCCAAGTACAACAATGGTTTGAAGAATTCTGTGAGCGATATTTACCTAAATATGGCTGGTCAGATACCCAAGTTTATTGTCTTAACCTAGCATTAGCAGAAGGCTTTACCAACGCAGTTCGTCATGCTCATCATGCTTTACCACCGGAAACAACTATAGAAATTCAAGTCAGTTTATGGATTGATAAACTGGAAATAAGAATTTGGGATTATGGAAAACCATTTAATCCTGACGTGATCACTGAGCCAGAACCGGGGACGCTGCAAGTAGGTGGATATGGGTGGTTTTTACTCCGCCGTTTGGCAGATAAAGTAGTCTATGAACGTGATTCAGATACTAGAAATTGCCTGTTAATTGTTAAATATTGTTTAGAAGGACAACATTAAGAACCAGCACCGCCAAGCGGAAGTTAAAAGTCAAAATGATGACAGTTTGGGGTTATTGTCTGATATTTCTGGTGATCAGACGCAACGAAAGCAATTTTCTTCCGCATCAACAATAATATTTAAAGAAGAATTAATATTTCATGATCGTCTAGCTGATTT
The DNA here is from genome assembly GCF_028330815.1 of Dolichospermum lemmermannii CS-548. Taxonomy (NCBI): domain Bacteria; kingdom Bacillati; phylum Cyanobacteriota; class Cyanophyceae; order Nostocales; family Aphanizomenonaceae; genus Dolichospermum; species Dolichospermum lemmermannii. The sequence goes on along the minus strand of NZ_JAQMTJ010000205.1, from coordinate 6,555 downwards.
TTGCATAATAACCTCGCAAGCAAACTTGAGGATTGTATATTTAGAAGCAATGGCTGATGAAATACCTGTATTACTGGGGGATAACCCAGGACTAAACTCGCTATCCTAGAGTTAATAGCACAAAGAAAGAGACATGACCTTTAAAAACTTACAATTCAATTTTGAAAAGATCCGCCCTTGGTTGACCCTGTTAGCAATCGCCTGGCTATTAGCATCATTGGGATTAGGCTGGTTAGTTAATTCTTTAGTAATTATTTTGGGGTTATTGTTTTTTTTACCTGTGGTAGCATTCTTGGGGTTTCGTTGGTGGTTAGCAAAAAATCTAGTTACTAACCAGTGTCCCGTATGTGGATATGAATTAACAGGGGTAAATAACAGCCAAGTACAATGTGTTAACTGTGGTGAACAACTATTAGTTAAAAACTTTCAATTCCAACGCTTCACACCAGAAGGAACAATTGATGTGACAGCGGTTGAAGTTCAAGCCCAATCACTGGAAGATTAGTCAGTTGTTAGTTGTCAGTTGTTCGTTGTCAGTTGTTCGTTGTTAGTTGTTCGTTGGAATCTAGAAGGGTGAATTTATTAGACTTGTCTATTGCCTATTTATCTAGATTTTTGAAAAAATGTGGTTGTTGTAGTTCAGAAAGCCAAAGAATCAAGGCATCCTCATTGTTATCTTTGTAATAACCCCGTCGTTTTCCCGCAGTTTTGAAACCAAACTTTTGATACAAAGAAATAGCAACGTAGTTAGAATCGCGGACTTCGAGGGTAGCTCTTTCCAAACCAAGATCAGCCGCAGTTTGCAGAAGGGAATATAATAAGGCTTTTCCTAGCCCTTGACCATGATATTGGGGATGAACTGCCAAAATTGTAATGTGTGCTTCTTCTAGAATTGACCAAAAGCACCCCATTCCCAAGAGTTCAGAATGATTAAAAGGGGAAAATAAACCCAAAAAATGACTATTAGGACTTTCTAACTCCCGCAGGTAGCCTTCCATAGTCCATAAACCATCAAAACAAGCCTTATCTAGTTCTAATAGTTCAGTTAAATTATCTGTGGTTAAAGATTGAATTTTTAAGTCGGATGAAATCACAATTTTTGAGGATTGAGGAAGGTTAATTACCAATTACCAATTATCCATTACCAATGAGAGGTTAAACTGGAAATCAGGACATATACTCATGGCCTGATTTTTCACAAAGACAACTCTTATTAGTTATGGTATCGACTTACCCCGTCGAAGTTCAACTTTCTGGCCGTCAATATTTACAGTCAACAACTGGTGACAGTGCTGATATTTCTCCTAACCAACAACTCTTACCTTTGACAGCAAGAGTTAATGATCATGATCATCTGGAAATCGGTGGGTGTGATGTCACAACCCTAGTTGAACAGTTTGCTTCACCTTTATATATTTTAGATGAGGAAACCCTGCGGACAGCTTGTAGGCAATATCGAGATACCTTTAAGGAATATTACAAGGGAGAATCTCAGGTACTTTATGCTTCTAAGGCATGGAATTGTTTAGCTGTTTGTGCCATTGTTGCCTCAGAAGGGTTAGGAATTGATGTAGTATCCGGTGGCGAACTTTATACTGCGCTAAATGCGGGTATGAGTCCTGATAAGATTTACTTACATGGAAATAATAAATCTCATGATGAGTTAGTTTTAGCGATTCAGTCTGGATGTACTATTGTAGCGGATAACTGGCATGAATTAGATCTGCTGGTGAAGATAGCAGGGGAGAAAACAGAAAATTCTGATCTTTCGCCCATTCGGATTATGCTACGCTTAACTCCTGGGATAGAATGCCATACTCACGAATATATTCGGACTGGACACTTAGATAGTAAATTTGGTTTTGATCCTCATGATTTACAAGAAGTATTTGCTTTTGTAAGTAAGCAGCCTAGTTTAAACTGTGTGGGGTTACACGCTCATATTGGTTCACAAATTTTTGAACGTCAACCACATAGAGATTTAGCTGCTGTGATGGTGCAGTGGTTAAGAGATGCGGCTAAACATGGATTAAAGGTGACAGAATTAAATGTTGGTGGTGGTTTAGGGATTAGATATACAGAATCTGATGATCCACCAAGCATTGTGGAATGGTCTAAGGCAATTTGTGAGGTTGTACAAACTGCTTGTATCTCGGAAAATCTGCCTTTACCAAAGTTACTCTGTGAACCAGGGCGATCGCTCATAGCCACATCTTGCGTCACGGCTTATACTGTTGGTGCTACGAAGGTTATTCCCGAAATTCGCACCTACGTAGCGATTGATGGCGGAATGTCCGATAATCCCCGCCCTATCACTTACCAATCAGTTTATCGGGTAGTAGTTGCTAATAAAATATCTACCCCCTGCACTGAAACGGTCACATTAGCTGGTAAACACTGCGAATCAGGGGATATTCTGATTAAAAATGCCCAACTACCAAAAACTGAAGCAAATGATATTCTCGTAGTTATGGGAACTGGTGCGTACAATTACAGTATGGCATCTAATTACAATCGTCTCCCCCGACCGGCAGCAGTTGTAGTGGCAAATGGTGAAGCAAATTTAATTTTGCAGCGCGAAACTTATCAAGATTTGATTCGACAAGATTGCCTACCGGAAAGACTGAAATAGTCAGTAGTCAGTGGTCAGTGGTCAGTGGTTAAAAAATCACAATTGACAACTGACAACTGACTATAAGAATCCAGATGTCTTGACACTCTCATGGCTTCAGCCACTGAGATTCTGCGGACAGAGTAAAACTCTCGCTGCGACCGTCAAACGCCGACTAAACGCTCAAAACAACTACCAACTAAGGTGTTGAAATTGCGCTTACTTTTGTTCAAAATGCTATGGCTAAAGCCACGCTGCGCTATCGGAATCTGTCACTAAGCCTGTGGCACGGTACGCTCAGTCAACCTGCCATTGCTTGCTCTTTCTCGTCATACTGCCGTTAGAAAATCTAACCGTTGTTTCACAGGAGCCGGGATTTCTCCGTACTAGGATGCTTTAATACGTAGACAATAATTTTTACTCGCAATTTAATTTTACCACAAATGTCACGGCGACTTTAATCGCTCGTGTCGCTTCCCTCTCAGGTCTGAAGACTCTGAGTTTCCTGCATACGGCGAGGTTTTATGAGAGATTGGTGGAAGCAATGGCTGATAAACCTGGGAGATAGGTCACAGTCCTTGTTCCTTGGGACTCTGGATATAATGTTAGTGCTGGCACTGACATACATGATCCTGGTTATTATTAGTGAACGGCGCACTTTATGGATGGTGCGAGGGTTTATAGTCTTAATGCTCTGCTCGGCACTCAGTGGCAAATTGGGATTACCCCTCCTAAATTTTGTCCTGGAAAAATTGGTGATTGGCTGTGCTGTGGCTATGGCTGTGGCACTGCAATCAGAATTTCGCCGTTTTTTAGAACAATTGGGACGTGGTGAATTTTGGCAGTTATTTCGGAATAACGCTAGAGCAATTCCTAAGTCGGATAGTGTAATTGATGAAATTGTTGATGCAATTAAAGAGTTATCAAAAAATCGGATTGGCGCTTTACTAATTTTAGAAACTACAGGACCTATTGAAGAACAAGATTTCTCCGTTCCAGGAGTGAAGCTAAATGCTGAAGTTTCTAAAGAACTGATCCAAACTATTTTTCAACCGAAAACTTTGTTACATGATGGAGCAACGTTAATTCGTGGTTCGCGCATTGTATCATCTGGTATAATTTTACCACTTTCAGGACGCACAGCGTCGCGGCAGTTGGGAACACGCCATCGGGCGGCAATGGGAATTACTGAAAGGGTCGAAAATTGTATTTGTGTTGTTGTATCAGAAGAAACGGGTTCTATTTCCTTAGCGGAAAAGGGAACTCTATATAGACCACTAACTATTAAAAAGCTCAAAGAGTCTTTAGAGACTCGATTCTCTCCCACTGTAGATCGGGAAGCTCATGCACCTGGTCTTTTCAGTTTAGTTCGTCAACTTGGTGATCAATCACTAAAATTAATGTCCCGGTTACTTAGGCTACCTTGTCTTCGACACGCTACCCGTAGGGGTACGACCGCTTCTCAAGATAAAAAATGAAAACACAACAAACTGAATTGCAATATTTACCTCTTGATTTAAAACAAGAATTACTCCCTCAGCACGTCGCGGTAATTATGGATGGTAATGGCCGATGGGCAAAAAGTCGCGGTCTACCCCGGATGATGGGTCATAAAGCCGGTGTAAATGTTCTCAAGGATTTGCTGCACTGTTGCAAAGACTGGGGAATTAAAGCACTAACTGCCTATGCTTTTTCAACGGAGAATTGGCAAAGACCAGAGGAGGAGGTAGAATTTTTGATGAATCTATTTCAGCGCGTTTTACGCCAAGAACTGCGGGAAATGGTGGAGGAAAATGTGCAAATTCAGTTTGTGGGTAATTTATCGGCTTTACCACAGGCTCTTCAGGCTGAGATTTCCCATTCTATGGATCAAACTAAGGATAATCGCAGTATTCGGTTTACAATAGCGACTAATTATGGGGGTAGACAGGAGATTTTACAAGCTTGTCGGGCGATCGCTCAAAAGGTAAAAGCAGGTTTAATCAACCCTGAAGATATATCTGAAGAAGTATTTGAAGCTCATTTATATACGGCTGGAATAGCAGATCCAGATTTATTAATTCGCACCAGTGGAGAAATGCGATTATCGAATTTCTTACTTTGGCAAATGGCTTATAGTGAAATTTATATTTCTGATACTCTCTGGCCGGATTTTAACCGTCATGAATTTCATCGCGCTTTATCTGCTTATCAACAACGAGAACGCCGTTTTGGGAAAGTCTGACAATTTTGGATTTTAGATTGGTGCCAAATTTAAACTTTTAAATCCCAAATCCCAAATCCCAAATCCCAAATCCCAAATTAGATTATGGCCCTGAAAAAACGGCTTCTTCGATGTCTTCCCGACTCAGGGAATATTTAAAGGAACGTTGAATATCTTGACGGGTTTCTCCTGATTGAAAATAGCGAACTGTAATTTGTTCAGTATCTAACCAAAGTTCCGCTTCCCAACTAGATCGTTGGACACGCCAACAATGTAGTTGGGTATCGTCTTGTTGACAACCTTGGTTTTTTAGCCATTGTTCAATTTGTGGTAAAGAATGACTATACAGTGGTGTATTAGCGGAAAGCATAAGCAATTCAATTCAAAATTATTGGTGATTTTAGAGGTGAGAAATTGAGTTTAACTGATTGCTTCTCCACGCCAGATGGCGATCGCAATCGCTAATAGCATACAACCAACAATGGTTAACCCCAAAATAAATAATACAAATATTTCTCCAGAAGACAAAGGGCGATCTGTAGCATCAAGATACATTGATTTGGAAAAATCGTAAGGCTTATGTACAGACTGGTTTAAATCAGGTGGTGCTTGAATTACGCCAAAACGGGAATAACCCACTTTCAAATCATAGCTCAATCGTCGTTCTGGGTTACAGAGGGTAGCGTAGGCTGTGTTTATTTGCTGAAATTTAGCAGTAGCAATATTAGCAGGTAATTCTGTCGTATCTGGATGATAGAGTTTGCTCAGTTCTCGATAAGCGCGACGAATATCAATTACTGATGCTCCAGGATAGAGTCCTAGCAGGGAGTAATAGGTAATTTCGCTGCTGTGTGGGACTTCCCCATTTTGGTTGACGGTTTTTTGAGTCACTTTGCTCAAATAAGTTTTTTTCTATTCTAAATCTCTTGGGTAGCTATAGCAGAAACAGCCACAAAACATCTTATAATATGTATTATTCAGCATTTTATTAGATACGATGCTAACTAGAATTAATCTTGAGAATATTCAAACTCTTACGGATTTCAAACGTAACACCAAAGACTACGTAGAAAAAATTAAGTCTACAAAATCCCCTCTTGTACTAACTGTCAATGGCAAAGCTGAAGTCGTGGTACAGGAAGCACAGGCATTTCAACAGATGTTAGATAGACTGCATAGCCTTGAAGAAGAACTGCAAAAGCTCAAATTAGCAGCTTTACGTAATGAAATTAACATTGGTATTCAGCAACTAGAAAATGGTGAATACACTGAATATGATGAAGAGTCACTGACCAATTTTTTTGCCGATATTAAAGGGCGAGTCCAGAAAAATTTGGCTGATAGTGGTTCTGTATGAGTCAATTTCGGATTTCTAGCCAAGCAGCAGGAGATATTGAGAATATCTGGAAATACGTGGCGCAAAATAACTCCAAAGCTGCTGATAAAATGTTTGATACATTACGAACCACTTTTCCCAAATTAGCCAAATTTCCGCAAATGGGTAAAGAACGCCCTGAACTAGCTTCTTCTTTGCGAAGTTTCCCTGTAAAAAGCTACTTAATTTTTTACCGAGCCATTGATCAAGGTATTGAAATTGTCCGTAAGTAAGTAGACGAAAATAAATCAAAGTAGATTAAGTAATGTAAAAAATCTGGAGATGATTTCGTAGTAAGGGCTTCAGCCCTCAAATGAGGAATAAATTCCTCACTACAAACTTTGAATTATTCAAGCCGTTCTACTT
>NZ_JAQMTJ010000204.1:0-3110 GCF_028330815.1 Dolichospermum lemmermannii CS-548 | reverse complement strand
ATCACATTGCTACCCCCCTTTCCCCTTGTAAAGGGGGGAAACAATAAAAATCCAGTTCCCTCCCCTTTACAAGGGGAGGGTTAGGGTGGGGTAAAAAATATTTGATACATCAACCATAACTTTTCAAACACCCTCTTAGTATCACAATCGGTAATTTCGGATTTTTCAATACTTAAAAGGATGATTTTTATACAAAAATGTGAAAATTTCAAATAGCTATAGCGAAGTGCTGCTGTAAGCATTTCGCTAGTCCCAAATTTCCCAACGACCAATTTTCCTTGTGTGACGGTTTAGGGTGCGAAAGGTGGGTTATCACCAAAAAAAGCTACTTATGCTTAGGTTGAAAATTCGGTAGTTCTACAGATGCTAAAGATTTTCGTCCCTTGGGTGGTCGTTGGGGATAAATCAATGGTGAAGGCGATTTATGGTCAGATGTATTTTCATCCAATAACTTTGGCAAAACATCATTAGTGGGTAAATTTGATTCCGTTGTCGGGGAAATATCCAACCAATAATCTTCCATTTCCACAGTATTGATCTGATGGCTAAGAGCGGTGGAAATGATTGGAAATTCCTCTATTAGTGATAGTGAAAAATCTTCCTTTCCAGAATTTTCAGTAGTACCATAAGGATCAATTTCCATCTGCAAATCCTGTTGAATAATTATTTCTGGTTGTGGATGATTTTCCGAAGTAGATACTAAAGTTTCTAAAACAGATATATCACCTTGATGAATATTTACTTTTGCCTGGGTCCCCTCCTCCGTTGTGTCAGATGATGGTGTAATAAAAAACCGATGAATTATCCCTTCTAATTGCTGGTCTAGGGATAATACTCCAGAATCATCTTCAGTTGTTGATGGAGTTGTTGATTCATCAACTTGTGTAGGCTGAGAGATTACTGGTTCTGGATCATGGGGATAATTTTCAGAAGTTGTTGCTGTCGGCTTAACCCAGGAATTATTTACAGACTCATTCACAGAATCTGTCTCCCCTGTCCAAGGACGAATAGGTTGAGCATTGGGAAACAAAGACCGGGCTTTTCTGGAGAATCGCGTTTGTTTGTGAATCACATCATGGGGATGATGGATATGATCTTCTAAATTTTCATGGCTAGGAATGGGAGTATCTAGACATTTTTCCAAAGCCGATTTAAACTGCATAGTTTGTCGTTGTTGACGCATTAGCCGAGACCGCAATTCACGACAAGTATTTTCCGAGTGTAATAACTGTTGAGACTCTTGACTGTAGTTAGCTTGCAAAAGAGAACATTCTCTTTCCAAATGCGCTAACCGCTGTTGGCTAATTTGCAAATTAGCTTGATAATTTTCAATACAAATTTCTTGTTGTTGAACAGTTTGGACAGCAGTTTCTAACTGCTGATACAGGGAATGAATTTGTTCTTGACCAGCGGAAAGTTCTTGATTTTGTTGGTTAAACATAGATTCCGTCACAGTAGACCGGGTTTTGTGCCATTGCAAAATCTTTTCGGCTTCAGCTAATTCGGTTTTTAACTGCTCTACCTGAGCATAGAGATGATTATTAGCTGTAGTTAATTCTGTATTTAACTTCAGTAATTGCTGAAATTCTAAGTTGATCTGTGCTTGTTGATCAATATTAGGTTCTGCAATCCAGTCTTGTTGGTTACTGTCTTCCAATTTTTCCATAACTACGGTTTCACATTGACAATCTGTAGTTGGCCGATAGCGTGGCGTTAGCTTTATTATAGGTAAATTTGTCACGGTCATATTATTATTATCCACAAATACGTAGCCGTTATCAGTTATTTACACAATTGACACTCCCCGGTCTAAAGACACGGGGATTCTACATTCACCGTCAAAACTTGGCTTTTCCAGGCTTGCACCAAGTAGAGTAGTGGCTTCAACTCCTGTAGCGTTAATTTGGGGATGCCCTCCCCTATTTTTTGCAAGATTAAGAATGTTAATTGCGGCGTTTGTATCTCTATGAAGATATGATCCACAACTACAATTATGGGTACGAGTTGATAGAGATTTTTTGACAATTACGCCACAGCTAGAACACTTTTGAGAAGTGTAATGAGGTGCTACGGCTATAGCAATCTTGTCAAATTTAACCGCAAAATATTCAATCCATTGTCGGAACAAATACCAACTAGCATCACTAATTGATTTTGCTAAACAATGATTTTTTACCATGTTTGAAACACGTAAATCTTCATAGGCCACTAAGTCGTTAGACTTGCATACGTTACGCGCTATTCTTTTAGCGTGTTCATTCCGTTGCCGTACGGGCGAAGCATTCGCGCTGTTGAGTTGTCGGTTGGTCGCATAATTTTTATAAGCGAATGCTTCGCCCCTACCTTTTAAGTGTTTTTTTGCGTAAACTTTCCTAGCTTTTTTTCTACCGCTAGAACCTTTGACTTTTTTGTAAATCCGTTTTTGAGAATGTTTGATAGATTTTTCAGCCTTTCTCAAAAACTGAGGGTTGGGTTCATGATGTCCATTAGAATCGGTGTAAAACGACTCAATACCAACATCCAACCCGATTTCATTACCTGTTTTCGGTTGAATATCTACAACATCAATACCAATACAGAACTGTGCATAATATCCATCAGAACGACGGATTAAACGTACTCGTTTAATATCTTTAAGTTCGTAGGATTGAATATCCCATTTACCTAATAATTTGAGTTCACCAATCCCTTTTTTATCAGTAAAAGTAATCCGTCGCTTAGTTTTGTGTAATTTCCATCCTGATGTTTTATATTCAACAGAACGGCAATCTTTTTGAAAACGTGGATATCCTTTCTTTCCAGACTTTTTACATTTACAATTGTCGTAAAACCTTGATATAGCAGACCATCCTCTTTCTGCGGCTGATTGTACTGCCATTGAGTTTAATTCAGCAGCAAAAGGAAAATATGAGCGGAGTTCTGTTGAATACTTATTCAGGGCAAACTTATCAATTTTTAGCTCGCGTGGTGCATCCATCCAATATCTTATCGCTTTGTTACGAATGAATTGGGTGGTACGAATTGCATCGTCTATGGCGTTGTATTGATGTTGTTTACCTTTAACTTTGTATTCTAGGACTAACATTGATTTAACCTTGAACAATCAACTT
>NZ_JAQMTJ010000203.1:0-3970 GCF_028330815.1 Dolichospermum lemmermannii CS-548 | reverse complement strand
GATAATTTCAGTGTGCAGCTAACCTAATGCGTCCAAAATCTATCATTGAACTAACAGAGAACCTAAAATATCTGTACATAAAAACAGCCAAAAAACTCAAGGGAAGCGATCGAAGACAATTCATGGCAGAAGTAGTTAAAGCATTGGGAATAGGTGGACAGACTTTAGTAGAACGAGAGTTAGGTTGGAATAGACGTACCATCAGGAAAGGGATGCAGGAATTGGAGAGTGGTCAGCCGATAATTGATGGTTTTGACCGGAGTGGACGTAAGGGGGTAGAAACAAAATTACCAAACTTATTATTGGATATGAAATCCTTAGTAGATCCACAAAGTCAAACAGACCCCAGTTTTAAGAGTACAAAATGCTTCGCCCCTACTAACAACTGACAACTAACAACTGACAACTGACAACTGTACGGGCGAAGCATTTGGAGAACTATTTTTGGCAATGACCGATAATTTATCTTCCAAATGCTTCGCCCCTACTAACAACTGACAACTAACAACTGACAACTGACAACTGACAAATTAAATTAATCCCAGTTCGCGTTTTAATAAATTAATGGACTGTGTGCCGATATAATTTTCACAGCGAATGAGTTTAGGTGGACGAATTAGGTCTTCTAAGACTGTTTGCATAGCTGATTGTGCGGTAGAATAGCTGACTTGATCCGTACAAAAGATAATTTCTGAGCGTTTGACGATAGCGTGTAGTTTATAAGCATCCTTGGGTTGGGCAGTCATTACCAATAATTCATCCCCGCGTAAACCGTGTAAAATGACTTCTGTGGCTCTGAGAATGCCAGGACTAAGGCTAACTATGCCGATACAACTAGATTTGGCTAGGCTTTTAACTACAGCGAGTTCCTTGCTATAATCGTGAATATCTAAAGGAATAACCCGGACAGCTTTTGGTGAGGCGATCGCTTCCACTTCTCCGATAAAATAACGACTGGTGACTAATGTGGCTGAGGTAGTTTGGTCGAGGACGCTGATAAGTTCTTCCATTGCTACGAGTTGGACTGGGATTTGCAGGGATTCTTCCAACTCATTAATCATTAATTCCCCAACCCCAATATCTTGAGATGGGGTTACTACTAATACTCTGGTACTACAACGCAAACGCCAGTCCACTTCCGCTAAAAATAGTTCCCTGGCTTGATTGAGAGAACAGCCTTGACTAAGTAACTCATCTAGGGCTTGTTGCACTACCTTATAAGCATCAGGATGTTGTTTAAGCATGGGTGACTGGGATTTACTTCCACCCTCATGACCTTGGGTGCGGACATAGATTCCTGAACCTGCTAGACTTTCAACAAATCCTTGTTCCTCCAATTGGCGGTAAACTTTACTAATGGTATTGCGATGTAATCCAGTTTGCATTGCTAAAGCTCTGGTACTGGGCAGTTTATATGCAGGTGTATATTGCCCAGAGGCGATCGCAAATCGGATTTGATTAAATAGTTGATTAGATGCAGGAATTTCACTATCTGGCTGAATACGAAATTGAATCATTACCCATCCTGCTCCATAAGACTTATCCAAATGGCCATAATTTACCTGTTAAATATATGATTGATAAGTTAGTTTGCTTTGGAAAATATTACCACAGAAGAATACACCGATTTAGGAGTCAACAGTCAGAATGAATGAAGTAGGTTGGCGTTAAAAATTGTCATTATGACAAGGCAGGGGGCAGGGAAAAAAGGATTTAAGCCCTATTTACTTTTCTTCACACATTTTGGTTATCTGCCGTCCACTTACTTACAGGGCTATTTCGTTCTTGAGATAACCCGCCCTAAACTAAAGTAGCCTACGGAAACGCTCTGCCAACAGGGCTAATAAATATTATTAATTCTCGCCTATTCCCTAACTACCAACTTAATTATGACAGAGCCAACAATAAACACTTCAACGATTCAAATTTCTGAAGATAATTTGCAAATCGCCGCTTATTTAGCTAAACCAACAGCAACCGGTTCTTATCCAGGAATTGTGGTTTTGCAAGAGATTTTTGGCGTTAATGTGCATATTCGGGATGTCACAGAACGGATTGCTAAACTGGGATATGTAGCAATTGCTCCAGCACTGTTTCAGCGTCAAGCCCCTGGATTTGAGACTGGTTATACTGCCGACGCGATGGAAACAGGTAGAAATTATGCCTCACAAACCACAGCATCAGAACTTTTAAGCGATATTCAAGCAGCTATTAACTACCTGAAAACTTTACCCCAAGTCAAACCAGATGGATTTGGTTGTATTGGCTTTTGTTTTGGTGGTCACGTCGCCTATTTAGCTGCTACTCTCACTGATATTAAAGCCACTGCGTCCTTTTATGGTGCGGGAATTACTACCCGGACTCCTGGCGGTGTAAATCCCACGGTGACGCGGACATCAGAGATTAAAGGCACTATCTACACCTTTTTTGGTGCGGAAGATGCCAGTATTCCTCCAGAACAAGTGGAAGAGATTGCCGCCGAATTTGCAAAATATAACATTTCTCATCGGCTGTTTCGCTACGATGGATCTGATCATGGGTTTTTTTGTGACCGTCGTGCCAGTTATAATCCTAAAGCTGCGGCGGATGCTTGGGTGCAAGTCCAACAACTTTTTAGCCAATTGTCCTGACCACTGACAACTGTACGGGCGAAGCATTTGGAGAACTATTTTTGGCAATGACCGATAATTTATCTTCCAAATGCTTTGCCCCTACTGACAACTGACCACTGACAAATAATAATTTATCTTCAAACGTCATGAATTCCGAATCTAAACTTTCTCAAACAGCCAATTCGTCTTTTTCAATGGACGATTTTGCCAAAGCACTGGAAAAACACGATTACCAATTTCAAAAAGGACAAGTTGTTCGTGGCAAAATATTCCAAGTTGACCACGACGGTGCTTATGTTGACATTGGTGGTAAATCGTCGGCGTTTCTTCCCCAAGAGGAGGCTTCTTTGAGAGCAGTAACTGATTTGTCGGAAATATTACCGATGGATGAGGAACTAGAGTTTTTAATTATTCGGGATCAGGATGCTGAAGGTCAAGTTACCATTTCCCGTAAGCAATTGGAAATGCGGCAGATTTGGGAAAAACTAGCAGAAATACAAGAGAATTCCCAAACTGTTCAAGTGCGGGTAACAGGTGTTAATAAAGGTGGTGTCACTGTTGATCTTTTTGGTTTACGAGGTTTTATTCCGCGATCGCACATCTCTGAACGTGATAACCTAGATGCACTCAAAGGTCAAAATCTCACTGTGGGTTTTTTAGAAATTAATCGGGAAACCAATAAACTCGTTCTTTCTCAACGTTTAGCGGCTCGTTCTAGCAACTTCAGTTTATTAGAAATCGGTCAATTAATCGAAGGAAAAATCACCGGCATCAAACCTTTTGGTGTATTTGTAGATTTTAATGGTGTCAGCGCCTTACTACACATCAAACAAGTTAGCCAAAAATTCATTGAATCTTTAGACAAAGTCTTTCAAATTGGTCAACCAATCAAAGCTGTAATTATTGATTTAGACGAAGGTAAAGGTCGAGTGGCGATTTCTACCAGAGTCTTGGAAAACCACCCTGGTGAAGTTGTGGAAAACTTTGCAGAAGTGATGGCTTCAGCCGAATCTCGTGCTAATCGTGCGGCTAATAAAACGGCTGAATAGGTGATTGGTAATTGGTAATTGGTGATTGGTAGTGCGGGCATCTTGCCCGCTATAATAATACTAGAGAACTCCACAAAAAAGATGATCCAATTGAACGCAGATAAACGCAGATAAACGCAGATGAAGAGGGATAAATTAATTAATGGATTTCATGTTTCTGTGCAGCCTTATACAGCACTTCCCGGTGTTATGAGGTACATATCTAGCGGGCAAGACTTGTACTGAGCTTGTCGATAGCGCAGCGTGGCGTTAGCCATAGTATGCCCGCACTACAAGAGTTTGATGATTCAACTTTGTACCTCATAAGAG
>NZ_JAQMTJ010000016.1:0-3609 GCF_028330815.1 Dolichospermum lemmermannii CS-548 | reverse complement strand
TCCTAACTCCTTCTTCCTAACTCCTTCTTCCTAACTCCTAACTCCTTCTTCCTAACTCCTTCTTCCTAACTCCTGACTCCTGACTCCTGACTCCTGACTCCTGACTCCTAAAAAACAATTATGACAAACTCACAACAACTAGAAGATTTAGCATGGTCTATAGAAGCATCCCAAGGAGAATTTAAGCTGATTTTGGCTAAGTGCAATTATCTCAACTTACAAAATCAACTCATTCAAGAATTACAAAAAATCTGTCAGATTGAAATTCAGATTTTACGGCTTCAAGCATCAGAAAGAACATTATATAATGCGATTCGAGAAGAATTTGATCAGGAAATTGCAGCATTAATGATTGTCGGTTGGGAATCATTACCGAATTTATCAAAGATGTTCAGTTCAGCTAATCAAGTCAGGGAAGAATTTAGAAATAATTGTTCATATCCGGTAGTCCTATGGATTAATAATCAAATATATCAACAAATCATGGAATCTGCACCTGATTTAGAAAGTTGGGGAATTACTATCAATTTCTCTCTTCCTTTCGATGAATTAATTAATTTACTCAAATCAATAATAGATAAAGTCTTAAATGATGATTTGAATGTAAATCTACAAGAACTTGAATTAGCATTACAAGACTTACAAAAATATGATCAAAAATTAGAACCAGAATTTGAAGCTAATTGTAATTTTTTAAAAGGATTTATTGCATATAACAAAAAACAATTAGATATAGCTATTAATTATTATCAACAAAGTTGGGATTTTTGGCAAAAAACTGAGAATTTAGAAATTCAAGGGAAAATACTTTATAATCTGACAATTTGCAATTATGAAAAATTAAGACCTAACCCCCCAACCCCCTTCCCTACTAGGGAAGGGGGAGAAATAATAAATTGTATTCAACAAATATTAGAAAAGTTTAAAAATGCTCAACGTCTGGATTTAATTGCTAATTCTTTATCAAGATTTGGGTTAATTCTCCAAGATTTACAAGCATGGGAACAATTAAAAACATTATCTCAACAATCTTTAGAAATACATCAAGCTGAAAATAATATCTTGAAAATAGCGGAAGATTATCTATTTTTAGCAATAGCTAATTTTGAACAATCAAATTTTCAAGAAACAGCCAAAATTGCTAATCAAGGGATAGGGGTAATTCATGAGTTACCCCTAATAAATTATTATCGTCAAAGTCTATTTTTAATTCTAGCACAATCTCAAGAAAAATTACAACAATATGAACAAGCAATTAGTAATTTAAAATTGGCTAAAGATATTGGGGTTATCAATAATCAACCAAAGCTTTATGTTAAAATTCTCAATCTTTTACAAAAACTATTATTTCAAAAAACAGAATATCTGGAAGCTTTTAACACCAAATTAGAAAGTCGTTCTATTGAACAACAATTTGGTTTGCGGGCGTTTATTGGTGCAGGTTGGTTAAAACCATCAAAAAATACAAATCTAAATGTAGAGACGTTCCATGGAACGTCTCTACAAACAAATTACGGAACGTCTCTACAAACAAATCAAACCATTAAAAAAGAAAATATTTCTCCAGAAATTGAAGCATCTGGACGGAAAATAGATGTAGATAAATTATTAGAAAGTATTGGTAGAACTGATAAAAAAATTATTGTCATTCATGGACAGTCAGGAGTTGGAAAAAGTTCTCTAGTTAATGCTGGGTTAATTCCTGCATTGGAAAATAAAGCCATAGGTTTTCAAGATAATTTACCTGTGACGATTAGAGTTTATAATAGTTGGTTTACAGAATTAAAAAAAGAACTATTAGATGTATTATCAGAAAACTTAAAATCAGAAGATTTAAAATTAGATACTCAGGAAGAATTTGTTTTAAAACTGGTAGAAATTGAAAAAAGTAACCTGCGAACAGTGTTGATTTTTGACCAATTTGAAGAATTTTTCTTTGTTTGTCCTGACGATAAAGCTAGAACAGAATTTTTTCAATTTTTAGGGAAATGTCTAAATAATAAAGATATTGGATCTTTGCGAGTAATTTTATCTTTGCGGGTAGATTATTTGCATCTTTTATTAGAATGTGATGAAATCAGCGATATGAATATTATTGGTGATGGTATTCTGAGTAAAAATGTGTTGTATAAATTGGGAAACTTAACACCAGAAAATGCTAAAACTACAATTGAAAGTTTAACTAAAAAAACAACTTTTCAGTTAGAACCGGATTTAATTAAGCGACTGGTACAAGATTTAGCGGGAGAAGTCGGTTCAGTTCGTCCCATTGAATTACAAATTGTGGGAGCGCAATTAGAAACAGAAAATATCACAACTTTAGCAGCATATCAGCAAATTGGTAATAAGCAACAATTAGTTAAACGTTATTTAGGGGAAATAGTTAATGATTGCGGTAAGAAAAATCAAGAACTTGCTGAATTATTACTTTATTTTCTCACAGACGAACAAGGAACAAGACCGTTAAAAACTAAGGCAGAATTAGAAGAAAATTTACAATCATTATTAGAACGAGATAAAAATGAAACTGAGAATAACTTAGATTTAGTATTAGAAATATTTGTCAAATCTGGTTTGGTGGTGTTGTTGCCAGAAAATCCCTGTGACCGTTATCAATTAGTTCATGATTATTTAGCAGCTTTTATTCGTCAGCAACAAGAACCACTCAGCGAACAACTAGAACGAGAAAAACAACAAAGAAAAATTGGTGAAGCTAAACTGAATCGCTTTCTCAAAATTGCCCTGGCAGGTTCAGTAGCCGCAGGAATAGCATTAACCTTGCTAACAGTCACAGCTTGGAATGCTGCAAAAACAGCAGAAAAACAAAAACAACAAGCTGATATTAATGAAATTCAAGCCTTAACTAAATCTAGTGAAGCCATGTTTGCTTCAGGAGAACGCGGTAATGCTTTGATAGAAGCATTAAGAGTAAATCAAAAAGTCAAACTGGCATCTTGGGCAAAATTGGATAATCAAGAACCAACGACAGCAGCATTAAGGCAAGCCGTGTATTTGCAGCTTAATGAGAAACCAGAAAACAAAGCCTTAGCCTTAGCAGTTAATACCCTGAAAGGTCATGAGGATTCGGTCAGGAGTGTGGGATTTAGCCCCGACGGCAAACAACTGGCTTCTGGGAGTGCAGACAAGACCATCAAAATCTGGGACGTGACCACAGGGAAAGTCCTGAATACCCTGAAAGGTCATGAGGATTATGTCAATAGTGTGAGATTTAGCCCCGACGGACAACAACTGGCTTCTGGGAGTTATGACAACACGATTAAAATCTGGGACGTGACCACAGGGAAAGTCCTCCATACCCTGAAAGGTCATGAGGATTATGTCAGTAGTGTGGGATTTAGCCCCGACGGTAAACAACTGGCTTCTGGGAGTGGTGACAAGACGATCAAAATCTGGGACGTGACCACAGGGAAAGTCCTGAATACCCTGAAAGGTCATGAGGATGTGGTCTTTAGTGTGGGATTTAGCCCCGACGGTAAACAACTGGCTTCTGGAAGTTTTGACAAGACGATTAAAATCTGGGACGTGACCACAGGGAAAGTCCTGAATACCCTGAAAGGTCATGAGGGTTGGGTCTATAGTGTGGGATTT
>NZ_JAQMTJ010000202.1:0-13427 GCF_028330815.1 Dolichospermum lemmermannii CS-548 | reverse complement strand
TTCCCCGAAAGTAGTAGGTATTAGCATTGTTAGGATTAATCTGAATAGCTTGGTTGTAATCTTGTATTGCTCCTTGCTTATCTCCTAATTCATATTTAGCAAGTCCCCGAAAAGAGTAGTTATAGTCATAGTTAGGATTAATCTGAATAGCTTGGTTGTAATCTTGTATTGCTCCTTGCTTATCTCCTAATTCATATTTAGCCCATCCCCGGTTGTTGTAGGCTTCGTCATAGTTAGGATTAATTTTGATAGCTTGGTTGTAATCTTGTATTGCTCCTTGCTTATCTCCTAATTCAAAACGGAGATTTCCTCTGTAATTGTAGGCTACAGCATTGTTAGGATCGATTTTAATAGCTTCAGTATAAGCAACTATCGCTCCTCGCTTATCCTCTTTATTTTCCTTTTCCAAACCTAACGCCAAATAATCATCGGCCTTTAAACTTCCTCCTGTCGGCTTAACAGGTTGACGCGCACCGGACGCAATCCGCATATAAGTATTAATAGGAACAGCACCATATCTATCTGTATTTCCTTGGTCATTTTCCTCTATCAATCCATTAATACCAATTAACTCACCTTGTTGATTTAAAACAGGTCCCCCACTCATCCCCTTTAAAATTTTATTAGTATAAATTAAATTATATCCACCATCTATAGTAGCTTGAGTAGCATTAGCACTAATTTGTCCATCACGACATTCATATAAAGCAGTATTGATTCCACCTGTTTTAGCCGGAAACCCAGCAATATAAACATTATCCCGACGTTTAGCATTATCAGAATTACCTATTTTAGCCACTTGATAACTCTTACTACTATTAAACTGCACCACAGTTAAGTCTATATTGTCTCCCAAGCGTCGAAGGTTTCTTACATCTATCGGATAACGTTGTCCATCAGAAGTGACAAGGGTATATTGTAGACTTTTATCTGCAACGTTATGAAATGAAGTCAGCACAGTATAAGTATTACCATCACGTTTGATGATAGTTCCTGAACCACCATTTTTATTTTCAATCAAAACGGTGATATTTTGGGCTATGTCATCAACCTCTTTAGAACATGGTAAGTTTTGTCCTCTGGCTGGGGATGTGAGCGTGATAGATGTGAGAATAAATAAGGTGGGAATAGTATATTTGTAATTCATATTGTCTGAATCAGGATTTCCAGGATTTAAGGATTTACAGGATGGGTTTATCTGTATTTTGTGTTATTTTAGTATATCCTGATTCAGACAATCACCATTTGTCACAAACCGCTAAAAATGAGCGCGAAAAGTTTTTTAACCCCCTTGACACTTCTTTAAAAAAATGTTATCATAAGATTGACAAGGAAGAACTATCCTATCCGCATAAGCAAAACTAATCAAAATTAATAGTAGATTATTTTTATTGTGTCCAACTTGACAAAATTCAGATCCCCGACTTCTTAAAGAAGTCGGGGATCTTGTTGTCTATAACCGCTATTATTGAGAATTATGATTTCTATTCCCTTGGTAAACTCTCTAAATACCTATCAAAGTCAATCATAATATTGTCTGAGCCATTAGCAGTCAAAACTTTGCGACTATCTTTTTCTGCAATATTAAATAGTCTATTGGCAATATCCTTACCTTTGGCTTTGTTTGTTAAGGTAAATAATAAATTGGAGCGATCGCAAACATCATAATTATATTTTACAGCACAAACCACAGATTGATTATTCAGTCTACCGACAATAATTTTTTTCAAAGTACCATTATCGTAACTTCTTTGAAATCTGGATGATATCTCCTCACAACGATTCCTAATTTTGTTGTATGGTGGGGGAAAATCTGTAGATGCAAATTTCATCACTTGATATTTTTTACTGTCTTCAGTGCGGAGGAATGTAAAATATTCATCACCTTTTCTCTCGCAGGAGAATCTAGTTCCAGTCGTATAACTGTAGCTGGGTTGGTTAGTGGTAACTACACCGCTTAAAACAGTAACAACAGCTAATATTAAATTTTTGGTTAACCGGGACATATATTTCTATTTTTTCCTGATAATTCACAAGATTATGTATTATTTTATATAATCTTAATCAGGATGTCTAGAGTTTAATATCTTTAAAGCGGGGTTTATTTACCTGAAAATGGCTGTAACCTATCACCTACTCCCGACAACCCAAACTATCTCTTGTAGAAATGCCTGTTACAGGATTAATACCATCAGCCCTTTGACAGAGTAAGGATACTTGATAACGGTCAATTAATGCGTCAGTGAAATCAGCACCAGTGATATCAGCATCATAAAAACGGCTGCGGGTTAAAGTTGCTTCTGTGAAAATGGCATTTCTTAGATTAGCACTATCGAAGGTAACACGATCAACTAAAGCGCCCGTTAAATTTGCACTTTCTAAATTGGCTTTTAATAAAACGCCTTTAGTAAAAATGGCGTTAGTTAAATTTGCATCTTGAAAATTTGTTCCCCGCATTTCGGCTGCGACAAAAGTTCCGCCAACTAAATTAGTATGAGAAAAGTCCCGATTTTCTAAATTAGCATTATTGTAATTAATGGTATTAACTTGAGCAAAAACTGGTTCGGGATTCATAATTACCGAAAATCCCACCAAAATAAAAATGAATATCAAACTTAAAAATCTCAACAAAATCTTGTTCATAAATTTGTTAATTGTTGGTTGTCAGTCGTCAGTTGTTCGTTGTCAGTCGTTTTTTCTGGACTACTAACCACTGACCACTGACCACTGACCACTGACTAATAACTATTTCCAATCTTTACCAATGCGAATTGTGAGGTCAGATTCCAAATCACCATTTCCGGAAACTTCGATTTGTCCTAAACCTAAAACTTGTCGCAAGTCAATTCCTGGTTGTCGGTTGCCTTTTTGGACAATAATCTGAGTTTGACGTTGGCTATCTGGCCAGTCTGGAACTGGGTAAACATTAGTAAAACCTTTCTGTTTAAGATAGGTAATGACCTTTTCTGTTAGCTGGGGTTGATTAGTCGTATTTTGAACGGCAATTCTTTGGATAGAAACGGGTCTGGTATCTGATTTAATCCCAGTTACATTTACCCCAACAAAATCATTTAATAAGCTTTGTTGGCCAGTCATATTTAACCAATAGCTATTGGGGTCTTGACTGAGTTTACTAAAAGTACCAGGTAACATTGCCATTTGGAAATGATCCCGTTCTACATTGACGGAAAAATTTGCCAATGCCATCATTTCTTCCATTTTGAGATTGGTATCAAAATACTTCCGCATTAAGCGAGTTAATTGGGGCAACCTGGGTAAAACAGTGGGACTGTTGAGACGTTGCATTAAAGCAGTTATCAGTGCTTGTTGTCGTTGGACTCTTGGTAAATCCCCCATACCTTCTTCACGAAAGCGGGCAAACTGTTCTGCTTGTTCACCATTGAGACTTTGCCAACCGCTGATTAAATTTACGGCAAAGCCACCAGCCTGATCTTGATAATTCATAGTTTGGGGGACAAATACATCTACTCCACCCAACTGTTCAACTAATTCCCGAAATCCGCTAGTAGAAATGCGGATATACCGATCTATGGGAGCATTATTTAAACTCCGACTAACTACTCTTGCGGCTAAAACTGGACCACCTTTAGCGTTAGCTTCAGATACCTTAGTTAATCCCTGTTCGGGAATCGCTATCATTGTCCCTCTGGGAATTGACAGCAAGCGAATGGATTTATCACTGGGATTTAGCCGCACTAACATCATGGTATCGCTTTTACCAGCAAAACTTTCCGGTGAACCATCTACAGTCCCTGGCACCGGTTCAATACCCATAATTAAAATGTTCATGGGTTTTGATAGTTTGTACTGAGAAAGCTTAGTCCATAAATCTCCCGGTACTTTGATTTGGTCTTGTTTATTCGCACCGAATTCATCATCTTTCGCTTGGTCGAGATTACTCCATAGAGGAGTCCATAGTGCCAAACTTGATGCTAGTAATCCAGATAAAATTACCCCTAAAACAATGGTTAATACCCACAGTAACCAGCGGGGGACGGATAAACCTAAGCGGTCATAGAGTTCGTTGGGAATAGCTCCCACGGATTCAACGACGTGACGAGAAGAGTTAATTAATTGTTTTGGTTTCACCTCCGGTTCTGAGGTTGGTACTTGTTGAGGTGTTACCTGATTTTCTGACCATTGAACTGGTGGCTGTAACACCTCCGGTTCTGAGGTTGGTACTTGTTGAGGTGCTACCTGGTTTTCTGACCATTGAACTTGTTTAATCACAATTTTCTCCCCACTCAACCACTCCTTAAAGTTATGTTAATACAAGCTACAAATATTGCGAGATGAAACTGACTACGCAAATTTGAGATTTTGTGAAAAGCTAATCTGAGATTTTGTTGGGTCTTGCTGTCCTCATAGTTTTAATAGGTAATAATTGAAACATAATTGACCACCAAAATTCATCAGTGAAGATGATCCAAACGTCAATAAATGTAGACTTACAGCAGATTTTAGCTAAATAAGGCTTCAGTGAATGTTAGCCAATAGCTGACTAATGCTATCCGGGACAAAATTTAGGGGACAAGCCATAGACCAAAAGACTTTCAAAGCAGTTCCCTGTTGCCTGTTCCCTGTTGTCTGTTCTCTGCTGTATATTGTTCTGAATTATCTGTATATGCCAACATGAATAATTTATTTTTTCCTGTGATTCTGGCTGGTGGTAAAGGTGAGCGTTTTTGGCCTTTGAGCCGACTAGACCGACCTAAACAATTTTTAAGCCTTGATGGTAGCTCTAGAAGCTTACTACAAGCAACTGCTGATCGATTGTTAACTCTGGCTGGGGGTTGGGAAAACTTGTGGGTAATTACGTCTAGTCCCATTGCTCAAGGGGTCAGAGAACAACTTCCCGATTTGCCTGTTGCAAATTTACTCATTGAATCAGAGGGTCGAGACACTGCTGCTGCTGTTGCTTGGACAAGTTTAGAAATTAAAAAGCGTTACGGGGAAGACGCTATTATTGGCTTTTTTCCGGCTGACCACTGGATTGCTGACCAGGAGATATTTGCCGAAACTTTAGCCGCTGCGATGGATTTGGCAACTAAGAAAGCAGCAATTGTGACTTTGGGGATTAAACCTAATTTCCCCTCAACTGGCTATGGTTATATTGAACAAGGTGAAAAAATAGGTAGCTTTAATAACTTGCCAGCCTATCATGTTCACAGATTTACTGAAAAGCCCGACCGAGAAACGGCAGAAACTTTTTTATCAACGGGGCGGTTTAGCTGGAATAGTGGTATGTTCGTTTTTCGAGCCAGTGTGGTTTTAGAAGAATTACGCACCCATGCACCAGAAATTATTAAACCTTTAGAACAACATGGACCTGATATTTATCCCCAGTTACCTAAGAAAAGTATAGATTACGCGCTGATGGAAAAAACCAGTCTAGCTTATGTTTTGCCTGTAGCATTTGGTTGGGATGATCTGGGTGATTGGAATGCTATTGAACGTTTACTGAAGCAGTCCGATAATCCTAATGTAGAACTTGCTACTCATGTGGGCTTAGATACCCAAGGAGCAATTGTTTATGCCTCCAATCCTGATGATGTAATTGTGACTATTGGTTTAGAAGATGTGGTAATTGTGCGCGATCGCAATGTTACCCTAGTAGTTAAAAAAGACCGTACCCAAGAAATTAAGCAGCTCCTCAAAATTCTGCAAACCGATAGCCGCTTTACTGGCCTATTGTAAAAGTTAAAACCCTTGGTAGATGGCTCAAAGTCCTGTCACTCATTATACAGCACTTCCCGGTGTTATGAGGTACATATTTAGCGGGCAAGATGCCCGCACTACAAGAGTTTCATGATTCAACTTTGTACCTCATAAGAGCGGAAACCGCTGTAAGTAGGTTAGCATTGAAAATCGTCGTTATGGCACTAGGCAAGAGGCAAGAGGCAAGAGGCAAGAGGGAAGAGGGTTTGGGCAACTTTACTTTTCGTTACATATTACTCTTCGAGAAGCCGCTTCGCGTCTACGGTTTTTTTCCGTTCACCTACTTAACTAGACTTTTGATAGTATTTGGTGACAGTATATGTTAATTAAGAGATTTGAGCCTCTTTTTTTGGGGATCGCAATCAAACTTTATTATTTCTGATCAGAAACAAAATATTTCGCCCTCAAGTGAATGAAGAAAAATATTACTTTACCAGGTGATCCACTACCATTCAATTCCTGCTTTTATATTGAACGCCCTCCTGTTGAAAGCGATGCTCATGCAGAATTACTCAAACCAGGGAGTTTAATTCGGATTAAAGCACCTCGGCACATGGGCAAAAGTTCTTTAATGTTACAGCTAATTCACCAAGCTCAAATACATGAATATTCCGTAGTTACTATAGACTTTAAACTAGTAGATACCCAAACTTTTTTGAGCCTGAATAATTTTTTACGCTGGTTTTGTATGAATGTGGCTCGGCAGTTGTCACTTGCATCGGATTTGGATGATTATTGGGATGAGGAAATTGGTAGTAAAGTTAGTGCTTCAATTTATTTCGAGAGTTATTTATTAGAGCAAATTAAAAGTCCATTGGTTTTAATTTTAAATGAAGTAGATTATGTTTTTCAATATCAACAAATTGCCCAAGATTTTCTACTTCTCCTCCGCAATTGGCATGAACAAGCTAAACAAACTCCGATTTGGCAAAAGGTTCGGTTAGTCTTATTACACTCCACTGAAGTTTATATCCCTTTAAATATCAATCAATCTCCGTTTAATGTTGGTTTGTCATTGAAATTACCAGAATTTACAGTCGAGCAAGTAACAGAATTAGCTAGACGGTATGAATTGGATTGGTGTGATAGTCAAGCTGTGAAAAACTTAATGTATTGGGTGGGAGGACAGCCATATTTAATTCATCAGGCTTTATATGATCTCTACCAGCAGAAAATTTCTTTACCAGAACTATTAGATAATTGTACAAAGGGTAAATATATTTACAGCGGATATTTAAGAAATTTACTCAATATATTGCTACAAGATGCAGAATTATCTCAAGCATATAATCAAGTTGTGAATTCTACAGGTAACAATATATTTTTGTCGGACAATTTGGTTTATAAATTAGATAGTTTAGGGTTAATTAAATTAAGTAGCTATAATTATGAACCTTTTTGCGAACTGTATCGTTTATTTTTTCAAAAAAGTTTACTAATAGAAAGTAATGCTATTCCGCGGGATAAATTAAAAAAAGAAAATGAAAAATTGCAATTGTTAGTTAATATTGATCAACTAACTCAAGTTGCTAATCGTAAATGTTTTGATGAAACTTTGGAAATAGAATGGGAAAGAATGACATACATCCAAGAACCTCTATCTTTAATATTAGCAGATTTGGATAACTTTAAATTTCATAATGACACCTATGGACATCAGAGTGGTGATAATTGTTTACATAAAATTGCTCAAGCAATTAATTCAGTAATTAAAAATCCAGATCATTTAGTTGCTCGTTATGGTGGTGAAGAATTTGTATTAATTTTGCCACAAGTTGACGCAGAAGCAGCTATATTCATTGCTGAAGAAATCAGAGAAACAGTAAAATCATTGAGAATTAAAATTCCTGAATTAACCAAAAAAAATCAATTAACAAACATGATTAGCTTAACCATAAGCTTAGGAATTGCCTGTATCATTCCTTCAGGAGATTTTTCTTTAAGAGAATTTTTTGAAGCGGCTGATCAAGCAATGTATCAAGCTAAGAAATTAGGGCGTGATCGCACTATTTTGAGTTCTAAATTTAAATTTGGCTATGATGAATAATAAATATCACTAATATGAATACTTATCCATATCAAGTCGGTGGTAGTCTCATAAATAATGCGCCTAGTTACGTAGAAAGACAAACAGATATAGAAATATATAACGCTTTAAAAAAGAGTGAATTTTGTTATGTTCTTAACTGTCGTCAAATGGGTAAATCGTCTCTGTTAGTGAGAACTAAACATCATTTAGAACAAGAAGGATTCAAATGTGCATCTATTGATATAACGAATATTGGTAGTGAAAATATCACTGCAAGTCAATGGTATAAGGGAATAATTGCCGATTTATGTAGAGGATTTAAACTTTTAGGAAAATTCAATTTAAAATCATGGTGGCAAACAGGAGATGATATTTCCTTAGTCCATAAATTAAGTCAGTTTATTGCGGAATTATTAACCCAATTTCCAGAAGAAAGGCTAATTATTTTTATAGATGAAATTGATAGTATCCTCAGATTGGATTTTCCCGTAGATGATTTTTTTGCCTTAATTAGATACTGCTATAATCAAAGAGCCATAGATCCAGAATATCAGCGGTTGACATTTGCAATTTTTGGAGTAGCAACTCCATCAGATTTAATTCAAGATGCGAAAAGAACACCTTTTAATATTGGTCAAGCCATTGATTTAAAAGGATTTCAAATAGAAGAAGTTGATTCTTTAATTAGAGGATTAGAGTTAGTCATACCAAATCCTTATCCAGTCATGAAACAAATTTTAGATTGGACAGGAGGGCAGCCTTTTTTAACCCAAAAGTTATGTAATCTCATCACTAATTTTCAAGTAAGTGGTGATTACCTAGATTTTGCTAAAGGTTATGAAGAGTTTTGGTTAGATAATATTGTCAATGAATATATTATTAAAAATTGGGAATCTCAAGACGAACCAGAACATTTAAGAACTATTCGAGATCGATTACTTTATAATCAACAGCTTGTAAGTAGATTATTAGGAATCTATCAGCAAATTTTGCAAGGTGTAGAAGTAAAAAGTGATGATAGTCGAGAACAAGTAGAATTATTGCTATCAGGTTTAGTAGTTAAACAAGTAGGATTATTAATTGTTAAAAACCGTATTTATGCCAAAGTATTTAATTTAGATTGGGTAGAAAAACAATTAGCTAATTTACGTCCCTACTCGCAAACTTTTAATGCGTGGTTAACTTCCCAACAAACTGATGAATCTCGCTTACTAAGAGGACAAGCATTAGCGGATGCTCAAGCTTGGGCTTGGGATAAAAGTCTAACAAATTTAGATAATCAATTTCTAGCTAAAAGTGCAGAATTAGAACGACGAGAACAACAGCTTATTTTAGGAGCAGAAAAATCCAAAAATATGGAAATTCAACTGCTTGAACAACAAAAAAATGCTCGTTTGCAAAAACTCATCTTGGGAGTAATTAGTACAGCTTTTTTAACTTCTGTCAGCTTAGGAGGGATATCTTTCTGGTTATATCGTCAATCTCTTCAAAGTGAAAGATTAGCAAAAATTAGTGAAATTAAAGCCCTGATATCCTCTTCTAATGGGAACTTTAAATCCCATCAAGAATTAGAAGCAGTAAGGGATGCTATTAAAGCAAAAAGAAAATTAAAAAAATTAAATATTAATAATCCTGAACTGGATCACCTAACTGATAATGTTCTCCGTCAAGCTAGTTATGGAGCGCAAGAACGGAATCGCTTATCAGGTCATAATCTTGGTTTAGTTTGGGATTTAGCTTGGAGTCCTGATAGCCAAAAGATGGCAGTTACCAATCGAGATGAAGTGTCATTGTGGGAGAAAAATGGCAAATTACTCCGCACATTTAAAGGTCATCATGCTACAGTTTCCACAGTTGCTTTTAGTCCTGATGGGAAAGTTATTGCTTCCGGTAGTCTGGATAAAACTGTCAAACTTTGGTCTTTGCATGGGCAAAAGTTGAAAACTATTTCTGTGAATGCGGAAGTTAAAAGTATAGCTTTTAGTCCTGATGGTCAACTCTTAGCAATTGGCATGAATAATGGTAATTTAGGATTGTGGAATTTAGCAGCGGAAAAACTAACTATAATTAAGGCTCATCAACTAACTATTTATAAAGTTCTATTTACTCCCGATGGAAAAAAATTAGTAACAGGTAGTTTTGATGGTACAGCAATTCTTTGGAGTCAAGACGGGAAAAAATTAGTTAACTTTAATCGTGGTAAAGATGCTGTGCGTGGTTTAGCCATTTCTCCTGATGGTAAGCGGTTAGCTACAGGTGGTAATAATAAAAAGATAGAAATTTGGAGTCTCGATGGTAAAAAAATCAGTAATTTTGAGGGACAATATTCAGTAATTGCGATCGCCTTTAGTGCCGATAGTCAAACTATTGCTGCTGCCAGTTGGGATAAAGTAGTGAAAATATGGAGTATAGACGGTAAAGACTTACTAACTTTAGAAGGACATCAACAAGCAATTTGGGCGATCGCTTGGAGTCCAGATGGTAAAATTCTAGCTACAGGCAGTTTAGATAATAGCGTTAAACTTTGGCAATTACAAAATCCCTTACTCACAGTTTTAAGAGGTCATCAACTCAACTTAACACAAGCTGCCATCAGTCCTAATGGGAAAATCATTGCTACCACAGGTTGGGATTATGTCATCAATATTTGGCAACGTAATGGCAAATTACTCAAAAGTTTAAAAGGACATCAAAATGGTATTACCTCCGTTGTCTTTAGTCCAGATGGCCAGTATTTAGCAACTGGTAGTTATGATAAAACCATCAAAATCTGGAACATAGATGGTACTCTCATAGATACTCTTTCAGGGCATACTGCGAGCATTGACAATATTGCCTTGAGTCCTGATGGTAAACTTCTCGCTTCTGTTAGTTTTGATCAAACTCTACGGCTTTGGCAACGAGATTACAAAAAACCCTTTAGCTTTCGTTGGCAACAAACCATCCAAGCACATAAAGAACCTATTGTTAGTGTAGAATTTAGTCCTGATGGTCAAGTGTTAGCAACTGGCAGTTATGATAAAACAGTCCGTCTATGGAATAGAGAGGGTCAACTCCTCCACACCTTAAAAGGACATAACGGCCAAGTTTTTGATGTCACCTTTAGTCCTGATGGTAAATTAATTGCATCGTTAAGTGACGATCATACTATCAACTTATGGCAAGCCAATGGCAAGTTATTAAAAACATTGATAACTTCAAAAGCGGGACTGAACAAGATAAAATTTAGTCCAGACGGAAGAATGATCTCTGCTGCTAGTGAAGATAACACCATCAACCTTTGGGATCTTGATGGTAAGCCAATCATTACCTTATTTGGTCATCGAGGAGTGGTTTCTTCCTTAACCTTTAGTGCTGATGGTAAAAGTTTAGTATCCGTTAGTGGCGATCGCACTGCCATTATCTGGAATTTACCCCAAATCTTTGCCACGAATGAATTAGATTATGCTTGTAACTGGGTAAAAGATTATTTACAAAATAATCAGGAACTAGAAAATTCAGAAGAAAATAATTCTTCTGGGGACAAGCTTTCTACTCGTCATTTGTGCGATCATTAGTAGAGGGGAGAAAATCAACGTTATCAGGCAGAAGGAAATAAATTTTTTATGTCAATTATCATTGCAGAAAACCTGAGTAAATCCTATCCAGTAGCGATTAAAGATCCAGGGATAGGGGGAACAATTAGCCACTTTTTTCGCCGGACTTATCGCAATATTAACGCTGTTCAGGATGTTTCTTTTAGCATTGAGCCTGGGGAAATTGTCGGTTTTTTGGGACCCAATGGCGCAGGTAAAACTACAACCTTAAAAATGCTCACAGGATTAATTCATCCCTCTCAAGGTACAGTTAAAGTTGGTGGATTTATTCCCTTTAATCGTCAAGAAGCATTTTTACAAAAAATCACTTTAGTGATGGGACAAAAACAGCAATTAATTTGGGATTTACCAGCCCTAGATTCTCTGAGAATTAACGCCGCAGTTTATAATATTTCTGACAAAGAATTTCAGCGTCGAGTTGGGGAATTAACAGAAATGCTGGCTTTAGCAGGTAAATTAACTCAACCCGTGCGAAAATTATCATTAGGTGAAAGAATGAAGGCTGAACTATTAGCAGCACTTTTACACCGTCCCCAAGTTTTATTTTTAGATGAACCAACTTTAGGATTAGATGTTAATGCTCAAGCAGGGGTACGTAACTTTTTAAAAGAATATAATCAGCTATATCAAGCAACCATATTATTAACGAGTCATTACATGGCTGATATTACAGCTTTGTGTGAACGGGTGTTATTAATTCACGAAGGAAAATTAATGTATGATGGTAGATTAGATGGGTTATTAGCAAGTTTTGCCCCTTATCGAGAAATTTATGTAGAGTTAGTTCAACCATTATCACTAGAACAACTTATGCCCTATGGTGATGTACAAATGCTAGAAGGAAGAGCAGTTAGATTTATTGTGCCACAAGCAGCCATGACTCGCACTGTTTCCCAAATTTTAGCCGATTTGGAAGTGGTAGATTTAACAGTCACAGAACCACCAGTAGAAGAAGTAATTGGTAGAGTTTTTCAAAAAGGATTTAACCATTGATAATCATGAAAAAAAATATTAAAAAATTCTTGACTTTACTATCAGTATACTATACTTATATGTTGGAATATAGGTCAGAATTAATATTCTGGGTTTTAGCTGGTTCTTTACCAATTATTATGATGGGTATATGGGTACAAGCTGCTGAAAGTGGTAAATTTGCTTTTAGATCTGTAGATTTTACTCGATATTTTTTCGCAGTTTTTCTGGCTAGACAAATCACCATTGTTTGGGTAATTTATGACTTTGAAAGGGAAGTATTAACAGGTAAACTCTCACCAAAATTATTACAGCCTTTAGATCCAGTTTGGCATCATATTGCGAATCATATTGGTGAAAGATTTGCTCGAATGCCTTTTGTATTAATTCTATCAATATTCTTTTTTGTTTTATATCCCCAAGCTTTTTGGTTGCCAAGTATAGCTAATTTATTACTATTTATATTAGCGGTAATTATGGCTTTTGCTTTAAGATTTATAATTCAATATACCTTTGCTATGGTTGCATTTTGGACAGAAAGAGCCGCAGCTTTAGAAAATTTATGGTTGTTGTTTTTTGTATTTTTATCAGGTTTGATAGCACCTTTAGATGTCTTTCCAGAAAACGTCAGAAACATAGTTATGTGGACACCTTTTCCCTACATGATTAATTTTCCAGCGAGTATTTTGGTAGGACTACCTGTAGATTTAACCAGAGGATTTTTATCAATTGCCGGTTGGTTTCTCATATTTTTAGGAATCAATCGTTTTTTATGGCGTATGGGTTTAAAAAAGTATTCAGGTATGGGGGCTTAAATAATTCATAATTTAATGTATTTCAGCAGCATAAATATTTTGGATAAGTTCACGTAATTGATCAAAAGTATTTGCTGTTAGAGGATGTTTTAAAAGTTTTTAATGTGTAAACAGACCCCTCTCCAAACCTCTCCCCTACCAGGAGAGAGGCTTTACAGCGGTTTCCGCTCTTATGAGGTACAAAGTTGAATCATGAAACTCTTGTAGTGCGGGCATCTTGCCCGCTAG
The DNA here is from genome assembly GCF_028330815.1 of Dolichospermum lemmermannii CS-548. NCBI lineage: Bacteria > Bacillati > Cyanobacteriota > Cyanophyceae > Nostocales > Aphanizomenonaceae > Dolichospermum > Dolichospermum lemmermannii. The sequence goes on along the minus strand of NZ_JAQMTJ010000202.1, from coordinate 48 downwards.
ATATGTACCTCATAACACCGGGAACTACTATAAATTACTGGGTATGGT
>NZ_JAQMTJ010000201.1:0-11596 GCF_028330815.1 Dolichospermum lemmermannii CS-548 | reverse complement strand
GAATGGGGATGATAAAGGATGCCTTAAAAGCTAAGTTATCAGACATTGGTGGCTTATTTGTAGAAGTTCCTACAAAGAAGGTAAAACCATCTCAAACTTGTCCTCAATGTGGAAATCAAGAGAAGAAATCTTTAGACCAACGAACTCACCTTTGCCATAACTGCGGCTATACTCAACAGCGTGATATCGCCGCCGCAGAAGTGATGTTGCTTTGGTACTCAAATAATCTACAGGGGTTAGGAACTAGCCTCTCAGACGTGGATGATTCTAGCTCTACTTCAAACACCAGCAAACGCAAGAATGCTGGAAGTATGAAGCAACTGGGTCAAAAGAAACGTCAAAAATCTCAACTTACTCATGGGGATGTAGAAACCCCATCTTCAACGAAGTAAGATGGGGTAGTTCATTAAGTTATGTATTTGAATTTGGTAATTTTCCTAAATGAAGATGGATTATTCTATTATTAAAAAAATCCTGATCAAAACATTTAAAAAAATTATGGTTTTAACAGCTTCCACAATGTTGCCTCTAGGCACGAAAGCACCAGATTTTCATCTACCAGAAGTAGTATCTAGAAAAATAATTTCTCTTGATAATTTTGCCGATAAAAAAGCATTGTTAATCATGTTTATTTGTCGTCACTGCCCATTTGTTAAGCATATTCAACAAGAATTAGCCAGATTAGATCAAGATTACAGCAACAGTGACTTAGGGATTATTGCCATTAGTGCTAATGATGCTAAAAATTACCCTAATGATGCCCCAGAATCATTAAAAGACATGGCTATAGAACTGGGGTTTGATTTTACCTTCTGTTACGACGAAACTCAAGCAACAGCAAAAGCCTATACGGCAGCCTGTACACCGGATTTCTTTCTATTTGATGGCGACAGAAAACTCGTTTATCGTGGACAATTAGATGATAGTCGTCCTAGTAATAATCAACCTGTTACAGGTAAAGATCTAAGAGCAGCTATTACCGCAGTCTTAAATAATCAACCTGTAATAAGTGAACAAAAGCCCAGTATTGGTTGCAATATCAAATGGAAATCAGGTAATGATCCTAGTTATTAAGGGTAATTGGTGATTGGTGATTGGTAATTGGTAATTGGTAATTGGTGATTGGTGATTGGTGATTGGTGATTGGTAAAACTCTTACCTGTTCCCTGTTCCCTTTAATGCTGAATTTCCAAATTGAGAATATAACGCCCTAATTGGATTTTTCCTGTCCATAATTCGTATTCTAAACGGAGATTCTCTGGAAAAGGATGCCCGCTAAGAGTAAAACTTTTGGTAAAATTACGCAAACGGATAGATTGATGGGGTTGTAATGATTCATTTGGCAACCAGAAACGACTAATGCCATAAACACCTAATTCCCAAAAGTGACGGTAACTGACTTGTGCATTACCTTGCATTGTCATAATTAACCGCCGAGATGAAATTTCCAGCCATAAAATTCTGGGACTGCTAGGAGGAGAAAAATTGTTTTTAGTTGGGTGAATTGTATCTTCTTGATTGAAATAACTGCCTACCTCACAACTAATCAGAGGTGGTGCAGTTAATAGTAAATGAAATTTATCTGTATCCTTTTGAATTAAAGTTCCAGCAGTGTCAACCACAGACCAAATCGGTAAGTCCGTGGAAATCATTGATAAACATACGGGTTTGCGGTGGTGAGTTAGCATGAGAGTGTGAGGGGTTACAAATAAAGAATAAAAGTTGAGCGATTTTCTAAATTGCCAGTTTTGCCTATTATTTAACGTTACGGCTGACGTTTTTGGTGGAAGCAACAAAACACAAGACATTTAAGCAAGATATCTAATAAATAGTAAAACCTGCTTCATCGTTAGCAAATATTTTGATTTGTTAATCTAAACCATTCAATATGGTATTATCTGTCACCTGCTATCTACCGAAAGAAGGATTATAGTTGCCAAAAAGCGGTAGGATACTAAATTGGAAGTGAATAGTGATAAACAAGTCGCTGTTTAGCTTTTATTCTATTCAAAAGTCATTGTATCCTAATGTCAGCTATTGTTATTAATTTAGAAACTCAAGCAAACTCTTCTGATCACTTAATTATTCAGCGCCCTGCCTCTGAATTGTCTTTGCAGGGACGTATCCGAGTCCCTGGAGATAAGTCTATTTCTCATCGCGCTTTGATGTTGGGTGCAATTGCTGAAGGTGAAACTCAAATTCAAGGACTACTGTTAGGTGAAGATCCCCGTAGCACTGCGGCTTGTTTTCGGGCGTTAGGTGCGGAAATTTCCGACTTAAACACAGAATTAGTCAAAGTCAAAGGCATCGGTTTAGGCAATTTTCAAGAGCCTATAAACGTCTTGGATGCGGGTAATTCTGGAACAACGATGCGGTTGATGTTGGGATTGTTAGCATCCCATCCAGGGCGATTTTTCACGGTGACTGGTGATAGTTCTTTGCGATCGCGTCCCATGTCTCGTGTTGTCAAGCCTTTGCAACAAATGGGAGCGCGAATTTGGGGACGCAAAGGCAACACCTTAGCACCTCTAGCCATTCAAGGACAAGCCCTCCAGCCCATTCATTATCATTCTCCCATTGCTTCGGCTCAAGTTAAATCCTGCATTCTCCTCGCGGGTTTAAACACCCAAGGACAAACCACCGTCACCGAACCTGCTTTATCACGGGATCACAGTGAACGAATGTTAAGGGCTTATGGCGCAGAATTAAGTATAGATCCAGACCGCAATAGCGTCACGATCACAGGTGGGGCGAAACTCTACGGACAAACTGTAATTGTCCCTGGTGATATCAGTTCAGCGGCTTTTTGGTTAGTTGCGGGGGCGATCGTTCCTGGTTCAGATTTGGTAGTGGAAAATGTCGGTGTGAATCCTACCCGCACGGGGATTTTAGAAGCATTGGAACTGATGGGGGCAGATATTCAACTAGAGAATCAACGGGAAGTAGCGGGAGAACCTGTGGCTGATATTCGCGTCCGTTCCGGTGGTTTAAAAAGCTGTACGATTGCTGGTGATATCATTCCCAGGTTAATTGATGAAATTCCCATTTTGGCAGTTGCAGCGGCTTTTGCTGAGGGGACAACCATTATTCGGGATGCGGAGGAGTTAAGAGTCAAAGAGAGCGATCGCATTACCGTCATGGCACAACAACTCAATAAAATGGGGGCAAAAATCACCGAACTACCCGACGGGATGGAAATCACCGGTGGTACTCCCCTAGTCGGTGCGGCAGTAGATAGCCATACAGATCATCGCATTGCCATGAGTTTAGCGATCGCAGCACTTAACGCTACTGGTACAACCACCATTCACCGCGCTGAAGCTGCTGCTATTTCTTATCCCAACTTCACAAACACATTACGGGAAATTTGTCAATAGTTTTTAGGGACGGGGTAAAGGACTGGGGTATAATTGATAAACAACAAATATTCTTAATCAGCATTATGACTACAGTTGCCATTTTACCTATATCAAATGCCAGTGGTGAAAGGTCTTATCGTGCTATTGCTGGAGATAAACAGTCTGTTGGCAAAACTGCCGGTCAAGCTTTAGATGCTTTGACTACACAGTTAGGTGAAGTTGAATTTCGGGCATTATTAATTATTGATAATTTTCATCCCGATCAATTCTTCACTGAAGATCAACAACAACGTTTATCCGAACTAATGACTATGTGGAGAATAGCACGAGATCAAGAACAGAAACTTCCGCCAGAAATACAAATAGAGTTAGATAATCTTGTTAATCTGGAACTCAATGCTGCTACAGCTAGAACCGCATCCTTAGCACAACAATGGAGTCAATGAATCAATTTTATCATCTTGTAGCAGATCGCGCCATTCATCGTTGTGAATATTGTCATGCACCTGAATTAGTATTTAATTTTCCCTTTGAAGTTGAACACATAGTTCCTACTTCTCGCGGAGGTACTAATGCTGAAATTAATCTAGCTCTTTCTTGTCGTTCTTGTAATCTTCGTAAAGGTTCTCGTATTAGTGAAATAGATCCTGAATCTAATATTGAAGTTCGTCTTTTTAATCCTAGAGAAGACCTATGGGAAGAGCATTTTCAAGTTAATTCTGAAACTGGTTTGATTATAGGTATAACATCTATTGGTAGAGTAACTGTAAAATGTTTAGAACTAAATAGTCAATCACAAGTGATAGCAAGACAATTATGGATTCGTTTGGGATTATTTCCGTAAGATAAACAAGAGGTTATGATGTTAAGCTGTCATAATTGTGGTTCAGATAAATTTACTGAAGAATTAGTTAATGAAACTTTTGAAATCGAAGGTAGACTAATTTTGGTTGAGGGTATTCCAGCTAAAGTTTGTTCTCGTTGTGGAGAAATAACCTTTAGTAGTGAAACTGCTGAAAATATTCGTTTAATGTTAAATAGTAATCAAAAATCTCAGAGAAAAATTGAGATTGATGTTTTTGCTTTTTCTGCTTAACTGATAGGTTGAATGAGTCAGGTTGTCAAGTTTAGGACAGTTTCCTTCGATATCATCTACAGCTAGTATGTTAAATTTGGTAAGCAAAAATAGAATGGTTAGCTAATTTTCAGTTTTTTGGTAAAATTCATTTAGGACAACAGTTAATAGTCATTGAAGAAAACTTTTAATCACTATTCAAGAGAAAATTATGCTAGATGTAACTATCACTAATGGTAATAAAAATAGTCAAGAATATCTCTATGAGTTATTAACCAGAATTAAACAACGTCCAGGAATGTATTTAGGAAAAGTATCTATAACTCGGTTAAAAATGTTATTGATGGGTTACAGTATGTCCAGAGGTGAGTTAGGGTTACAACTAACACAACAAGAAAAACAATTTGCTCAATTTCAGAAATGGGTACAAGGGAAATATCAAATTAATTCCGCTGAAGGTTGGGAAAGTATTATTTTGTCTCAAGTAGAAGATGAAAAATTAGCTTGTGATTTATTTTTTCAATTATTGGAACAATTTAAGAATGAAATTTTAGAGTTGGATAAACTGACTGTAACAGTCGGAAAATAATACTATCTCTGTTTCCAAAATTTAATAGTTCTATCTTTGCTACCGCTAATTAATATTTGAGTATTTGGAATAAAAGCAAGAGATGTAACAGCACTATCATGTTGCTTTGTTTTATCAAAAAGAAGTAACTTTTTATTAGTGAAATCCCAAATTTTAATATAACCTTTATCGTCACCACTGGCTAATAACTTACCATTTGAACTGAATGTAATTGTGTTAATTATATCATGACCTACATCACTAGAATTTTCTTCTTCTAAAATACCTACTTCCTCACCAAGAAGATTCCATAATTTTATTTGATAATTATCCTCACCCACACTTGCTAAAATTTTACCATCAGGATTAAATGCTAAAGAATTAATCTTAAAGCCATTTTTTATTTTGTGAGCATTCAAAATTTCACGTTTTTCACATATAGTTAAATCTACTATTTCCCAAAAATATATATTTCCTCCACTGTCGGAACTCGCAAGAGTTTTATTATCGCTACTAATTGTAATTGATGTTATTTGTTTACCACTCCAGTGCTGTTGATTATAAATATTTTCTTTTGTTTTCCAATTAAACAATTTTATAGTTCCATCTTTACAACCGCAAATAATTAAATCTTTATTTATAAACGATAAAGAAGTAATTCCAGTTGTTATATAGTCTTCAATTAAATTACCACTTTCAATTGGTATTGTTTTTTGTTCATCTATTCTACCGTTTTTGTAATAATATATTTTAATATACCTTTTACCTGCTTCGACTAAGTAAGTCGGCACGATAAAATCAATATACATTTTTTTCGTAAAAACCCTTAAATAACCTATCTATAAGGTATTTGTCGAATTTACATTTCGTTACATATGTTGATTGTTTAACGCCAACTTACTTATAGAGAGTGCTATATGATCGTTTTGACTAATTGATATAAGACCTTGACTATAAATAGCTGGTATTACTCGTTCTCCAACTTCTGATATTGGTTTTCCAACAAAAGGAATGTAATTGATTAGTTTTGAGGGAAAAATTTCATGTTTCTTTTCTAATTTAAATTTATCATTGTACTTTATATCTTCTCCATTTGTAGCATTAAACGGAACTATAGCTAATGTTTGCCAAGTATCATCTAATCTTACAGCTAAAAAATCACCTTGAGTAGAAATATCAAAATCACATATTTCATGATCAAGTTTTATTTGATATAATAGTTCCCATCTTTTCTGAGAACTGTTCTCAATTTTTGGAGAATTTGTGTAAGGTTCTTGAATAATTAATTCAAAATATTCTGATGAGGTTTCAAAATTTTGTAATTTTGAAGGAATTGTTGCTTTTGGACTACTCCATTGCCAAAATGTTTGATAAGGGTGTTTAATCTCATTATGAATTTTAGCAAAAATGTCTTCAGACACTTTGACTTCTGTTAATTTACCTTTAAAAACAACACCTTCAATAAATGGAATTTCTCTAGGGAAGCCATCTTTAATTACCCCATCTCCGACTATTCCCATATCTTCATAAGTTGTTTTAATCACACGAAATACTAACGTTAAATCACCAACAGCAGAATTATGGATTTGACGACATATAGCTTTTCTAGCTTCTGTTATCTTTCCTCCTGCAACAGATGCAAGTAAACCAGATAGACTAGCATCACACATAAAATCAGGAGCAACTATTGTTGTAAATCCCAGATTTTCACTACGACTAACCAGGAAAACCCAACCCTCTATTTTTTCTATGATATCTTTTGTCATAATTTAATCTCTTGATTTAGTCTAAGTAGGTAAATAAGTAGGTAGGCGAAAATAAATAGAACTATGTTAAGTAAGTTAACAGATTCTGAAGTTGGCTCGTAGCAAGGGCTTTAGCCCTACTTTCAGGTCTAAAGACCTTACTACAAACCTTTAATTATTTACGTTACTCTACTTAGAAAAAATTAAGGGTATGTAACGGTATGTAAAGTTGTCTCAATACCATATTCTGGTTGAGTTTCAGCCATTTTACAAAACGCAGTACCCTTCATTTTTATTTTGTTCACCTACTTAATTAATTTAATCGGTTAACTTACAATCGGTTAAATTAGAATATGGATGTTCATATTCTAATTTATCTACAAGCAACAAGAAACAACGAATAGAGTATTCTAAAGCAGTTTTTTCACTTTCAATTTTTACTAAAGCTTCTGCTTTTTTAGCTTTTAATTGTTCTGTTCTTTCTTTAGCTGCGGCTTCTTTATTGTATACAGATGTTTGCAATTCTTGATCAATAAAATCAATCATGTCTGTAAGTATTTCTTTTGAAAATTGAAATTGGGGAGGTAATTTGGGTGCTACTGTTTCCAATATTGTTTTAGCAGTTTTACCAAAATATTTTTTGAGTTTATCCCATAAGGTTAAATTAGCTTTAACTTCTTGAACCTGTTCTTGAGATTTTTTATTTTGCTCATTAATAATTTTCTTCAACTCTTCATTTAGCTTATCAGGTACAATACAAGCTATAGGTAATTCAATATTATAAGGTTTAGGTCGTTTTCCTATTTTTTTCATAGTACCATCCGGTTGTTGTTTTGCAAAACCTTCACCAACTGAACTAACAGGAATTAATCGAACAACTCTATTATTTTCATTATTAATATCACTGTTATCACTCCGAGTCCTAATAATATTGCGGAATTGCTCTATTCCTAACAAATGATTTCTAACTTGTTCTAGGTTTTTTCCACTTTCTTCTATTACATCCCATTTACTAATAATAAAATGAATAGATTTATCTGTATTTTGCATTACACTCAATACATTTGCTAACTCTTTAGTTTCCCATTGTATACCTGAATCTTCACCATTGATAGATGAAAGTAACCGCAAACCATCTATTAAACCTAATAAAGCATCTGCATTTTTTATTTTCTCCTTAAATTCTTCATTATCACGATCTGTTACAAATTCACCTGCATAATCTGTATACTGAAATTGACAAGCTGAATAAATACCTTTAGGACTCTGTATTTTACAAGTAAATGTCCAATTAGATATTTCTGCAATTTGTGTTGGATCTGGCCATTTTTCACCAGTAGCAACTTCGGTATAAATCTGATTTAGACTTATTCGTTGAGCATTATCTACCGCTAAAAAAAATCCTGATTCTCCCTGTGTTGAGAGTTTATGATACATACTCCCCAAAAACACAGTTTTACCTGAACCAGATGGACCCAAAATAACTACATTATAAGTTGGTAGCATAAATTGTCTCTAAGTATCAATACAGTAAATCTTCGATTTTTACCCCAGGTTATATGTATCATCTTTTTTTATCATCCAAAAGACTGTTTAAGACTGTGTTTTATAACGAACTGTTAAAGAAATGTATTAAAATAGCTTACAATGATGCGTAAAAATACGCTATAATTGCTGAAAACCTTATCATAAACTGATTTTATGGATGTTGCAGAAATTTTACAATTTGCTGATCAATTGATCTTAAATAAAACAGGAAAACGTTTAGATGATTTGCAAAAAACTGTAATTACAGGAGTTTATGATGGAAAAACTTATGAGACAATTGCCGATGAGTGTAATCGTAGTGAAAGTCGTGTTAGAAGTGTTGGACGTAAACTATGGCAAATTTTATCGGAATCTTTAGGAGAAGATGTTAATAAGCATAATTTTTGTTGGACTCTAGAAAGAGTTATAAATAATTCTCAGTTTTATAATTTTGGTAATAATCAGATAAATTATTGTCATAATGATAATAAAGAATATTCTGAAAATACAGAACAAAGTATTAAAGATCAAGTCTATCACGATTTAACCATTGCTCCTAAAATTAATCGTTTTTGCGATCGCACTTCGGAAATTGATACTTTATCCAATTGGATATTAAATCAAAATACTCATTTAATCTCAATCTTAGGATTATCAGGTATTGGTAAAACCACACTCGTTAAAAGATTTATAGACTTACATCAACAAAAGTTTGATCCTATTGTTTGGAGAAGTTTAAAATTCCCTCAATCTTTAAATTTACTACTTGATGATTTACTAAAACATCACAAATTAGACTCATTACCAACAATAAATGATAAATTAAAACAATTATTTGATATTCTCACAAATAAAAAATGTTTAATTATCCTTGATGATTTACAAAATATATTTATTCCTAGTCAATTCGCGGGAAAATATCAACCAGAATATCAAGATTATCAAACCTTATTCAAAATGATTACAGAAACCCAACATCAAAGTAGCGTCATATTAATTAGTCAAGAACAATGTCCAGAAATGGAATGTTTAGATGAAGAACTATATCCTATTAAATCTTTAGAATTATCAGGTTTAGATAATCCAGAAATTCTCAAAAATACCGGATTAAAAAATAAGGATAGTTGGTTAAAATTAATCAAATTATATGAAGGTAATTTAATTTATTTAAAAAGTATTAGTATATTAATCCATAAAAATTATGATGATCAAGTTGCTGATTTTTTAGCTGAAAATACTTTACATATTACCAATCAAATGCAGTCTCATTTTCAAGAGACATTTCACCACCTATCACCCCAGGAACAAAAAATAGTCTTACAACTAAGTAAATTTGAAAACCCTATTTCCAGAGAAGAATTAAGACAAAGTTTAAATTTATCCTCGGTTGATTTTAATAATGGTTTACAATCTTTACAACAACGGTATTTAGTAACCAAAATCAAAGAAGATAAAATTCTGTTTAAATTATCTCCAGTTTTTCAAGAATATGTGAGAAATTCTCGTTAAGATGAAAAGCTAATAAATCAAAGTTGAGACTATAATAATGTTTAGAGTTTCACTAATGAATAATCAAACTATCTCTAGTCATTTCTAAAAAATCATATTTCATAAATAATTCGACTATTTGTAAAATATTTTGGAGAAAAATTTGTTCAATTTGTTTATTACTAATATTACCTGTTGTTATTAATAGTAGTTTGTAAGGCTCTTTTTTGATTAAAAAAGAATCTAAAAAATCTTTATCTTTAGTAATGACAATTCTTTGTTCTAGAATTGATAGTTTGTTAATTTCTGAATCTGGAGTTGCATTTTGTAAAGGAAGATTTTTTGTATGTATAACATCATAACCTGAATTTTCCAATAAATTGGCAATTCGCATTGGTAATTGAGCATCAATTAAGAATTTCATGAAACTAATTGCAGAATACTTTTAACTTGAGTGAGTCGAGTAGCAAAGTTAAGAACTGCTAAAATATCTTCATATTCTAAATCATCATAATCTTCTAAAATATCATCAATAGTCATTCCTGAACTCAAAAGTTCCAAGATCATTTCCACAGGATAGCGTAATCCGCGAATACATGGTTTACCATGACAAATATCATGGTTAATTGTTATTCTCTCTAATACTAGATTATTCATGATGTGAAGATTTTATAATCAAACTGAATTAATTATACCTTATTTTATAAAAATTTGATATAAGTGTTGGGTTTCGTTACCTCAACCCAACCTACAATCTAGTTGAGGCTGTTAATTGGTAATTGGTGATAAAATTAATCCCTGTATTTATCCTGTTCATCCTTTAATCCTGGACATTATCTCGACTTCGCTCGATAACCACCTGATTCAGACAATTACCTAACCAACTGCATAGCAGAATTAAAAAACTGCCGACATAAACCTTTGGTAATTAAAATAGTTGTTAATAAGTTTGTGACAGCCACCATAAAAATAATTAAAATCTCATAGGATACAGCCTCTAGTGGTGCAACACCAGCTAATAATTGTCCATTGGTAAAAGTTGGTATTGTTACCATACCAATCAACATCATTTGATTCAAAGTCGGCATAATTGCGGCGCGAATCGCTTCTTTGCAGTATGGCTTAATCGCTTGTTCAGGAGTTGCACCTAAACTTAAATGAGTTTCTATTTCCGTGGGAAATTGGTTGATACTACTAACTAAACGTTCTCCGGCTATGGCGGCTGCATTCATGGCATTACCCAGCAAAATGCCAGCTAAAGGAATGATATAACGTGGTTCATACCATCTTTCTGGTTGAATAATTAAAAAATTGGTATAAAGCAATGTTAAGGACGTGCTGACAAAAATCGCACTTCCAGCTAAAGGTAAAACTTGTGGAATTTTTTGACTGATGCGGTTGCGAGTAATAATTACAGTAATTGTCAAAATTATTGCTAAAATTCCCAGTACCGCCCAAACATTGTTAACGGCAAAAATGAAGTCAAAAGTGTATCCTAATACAAGTAGTTGGAGGATAGTTCTACCAGTAGCTACGCTTAAATTTAATTCTAGTCCTAATTGCTCCCACGCCGATATCCCAATGGCAATAGCCATTAACCCTATAGCTAACGCCAAATCTACCATATCCAGTTTGATTAGCTCTGGCATAGTTTCTCTACCTCTTAACAATTAAAAACTTTACGTATTACAGGGAATAGGGAACAGGGAAATCTTTTTAATTCTTCCTTCTTTATCCTGACAACTGACAACTGTACGGGCAAAGCATTTGAAGAACTATTTTTGGCAATGACCGATAATTTACCTTCCAAATGCTTCGCCCCTACTGACAACTG
>NZ_JAQMTJ010000200.1:0-13400 GCF_028330815.1 Dolichospermum lemmermannii CS-548 | reverse complement strand
AGCACAGCAGTAGTCAACCTGAACGTCATTGATGACACCCTCATAGAAGGAACAGAAACAGCCATCCTCACAGTGCTATCAGGAACAGGCTACACTGTCGGAACTGTTGCTAGTGCCACCGTCAATATTGCTGACAATGATTTCCCCAGTATTAACCTCAGTGCCAATCAAACCATTGTTGAAGGTTTCACCAGTCCGCAAACCGTTGGTTATACCGCTACTCTTTCCAGCGCCAGCCCTCAAACCATTACCGTCCAATATGCCACTACTAACGGTACGGCTACAGTAGGCTCAGACTATGCCAGCACCAACGGAACTCTAACCTTCAACCCTGGTGTTACTAGTCAGGTCATCAATATTCTCATTTTCAATGATTCCCTGAACGAAGCAGATGAGACTTTTACCCTCTCCCTTTCCTCTCCCACCAATGCTAATTTGGGTATAAGCAACACTGTAACAACCATAACCGATACCCTCACAGCCTCTGTTACCACAACCTTGCCAGACAACGTAGAAAACCTCACTCTCACAGGAACAGCCGCAATTAACGGTACAGGTAATGCTGGCAATAACGTTCTCACTGGTAATAGTGCCAATAACACTCTTGCAGGTCTAAATGGAAACGATACCTATGTCTTTGTTGCTAACAGTGGCTTGGGAACAGATACCATTATCGAAACAACAACCGGGGGTATTGATACTATTGACTTTAGTGGTACTACTGGTGCTGTGAACCTTAATTTGGGTGTCACCACATCGCAAACAGTTAATAGCAACCTTAAACTCATTCTCTCTGCCAACAATGTGATTGAAAACGCTATAGGTGGCACAGGAAATGACCGTCTCACGGGTAATGCCCTGAATAATACGTTAAATGGTGGTGGTGGCAATGACCAACTGCAAGGACTAGGAGGAGATGACATTTTGTGGGGAGGACTCGGTGATGATATTCTCACCGGAGGATCAGGTAATGATACATATCTGTTCCAAGGCAATGGTGTTTTTACCACTGCATTAGGTGTTGATTACATCACTCAGTTTGATATAGGACAAGACAAAATCGCACTGAGTAAAGCTACTTTCAATGCTGTAATCAATGGGGTGGGTCAGGCTTTAACTGACTTTGCAGTTGTTGGTGATGATGACTTAGTCAACCCCAGTAATGCTCGTATTGTCTTTAGCCAAAGCAGTGGTAGTTTGTTTTATAACCAAGACGGAAATCTTTTGGGTGCAACATCAGTATTTGAGTTTGCCCGTTTAGGTAATCCTGATATCACCCTCAGTGTTAGTGATTTCAGCTTGCTTGTTTAGGAGACAACGACCGAAATTAAATATGCGCTATCTAGAACATTTGTAGAGACTTGTAGAGACGTTTTATGTAACGTCTCTACATCAAAAAATAATTCCGTTGATTTTTCTATCTAAGGAATATGAACTTGATAATCTCACAGAATAGCGCGATCGCCTCACCCTTAATATCAACCCAAAACCGCTAAAATAGTACCAAATCAGAAAAATGGCAAAATCTGGATATGACCACAGCTACACCCGTAAAAACAGAATACGAAGCGATTATTGGCTTAGAAACCCATTGTCAACTCAGTACCAACACCAAAATTTTCTCCAACAGTTCCACAGCCTTTGGTGCTGACCCCAATACTAATATTGACCCAATATGTATGGGTTTACCAGGAGTTTTACCCGTACTGAACGCCAAAGTTCTCGAATACGCCGTGAAAACTGGTTTGGCGCTAAATTGTCAAATCGCTCGGTATAGTAAATTTGACCGCAAACAATATTTTTATCCTGATTTACCCAAAAATTACCAAATTTCTCAATATGATTTACCCATAGCCGAACATGGTTGGATAGAAATTGAATTGGTAGATGATGCGGGAAATCCCAGCCGCAAACGCATTGGTATCACCCGCTTACACATGGAAGAGGACGCGGGGAAACTCGTCCACGCAGGTAGTGAAAGGCTTTCCGGTTCTACCTATTCTCTCGTAGATTATAACCGCGCTGGTATTCCCTTGGTGGAAATTGTTTCTGAACCTGATTTGCGAACCGGACAAGAAGCGGCTGAATATGCCCAAGAACTGCGGCGGATTGTGCGCTATCTTGGTGTCAGTGATGGAAATATGCAAGAAGGATCTCTGCGTTGTGATGTGAATATTTCTGTCCGTCCGGTGGGACGAGAACAATTTGGCACTAAAGTAGAAATCAAGAATATGAACTCCTTCAGTGCGATTCAAAAAGCGATTGATTATGAAATTGAACGCCAAATCGCAGCCATTGAATCAGGAGAAAAGATTGTTCAAGAAACCCGACTGTGGGAAGAAGGTTCACAACGCACCAGCAGTATGCGGATTAAAGAAGGTTCTAGTGATTATCGTTACTTCCCAGAACCAGATTTAGCCCCCATTGAAGTCACTCAAGCAGAATTAGACTCATGGTTAAGTGAATTACCCCAACTACCTGCGATAAAACGCCATCATTATGAAAATGAGTTGGGACTTTCAGCTTATGATGCGCGGGTCTTAACTGAGGATAAACCAGTTGCGGACTATTTTGAAAGTGCAATATCTAAAGGTGCAAATCCCAAATCTGCGGCTAATTGGATTACTCAAGATATCGCTGGGTACTTAAATAAACAAAAACTCACCATCTCTGAAATTAAACTGACTGCTGTTAATCTAGCAGACGTGATTACTCGCATTGAAAATGGTAAAATCAGCAACGCTCAAGCTAAGGAAAAACTCACAGATTTATTAAATGGAGTTTCTCCAGAAACAGCTTTTGCTGGTCAAGAACTCATTTCAGATCGTACCATTCTTGAACCGATTATTGATGAAATCATGGCTGCTAACGCCCAACAAGTCGAAAAATACCGCAAAGGTAACACCAACCTCAAAGGCTTTTTCGTCGGACAAGTCCTGAAAAAAACCGATAAACGTGCAGAACCCAAACTCACCAATCAATTGTTAGAAGAGAAACTCAATGCCCCAATGTAGGGTGACACCCCTCACCCTGAAAATGGTATAGTGTGATAATAAGACGCAACTTGATTATCGAGAGAGCTAGTTTTTATTGGCTCTCTTTCTTTTTAAAGGGAACAGGGAACAGGGAACAACGGACAACAGACAACTGACAACTGACAACTGACAACTGACAACTGACAAAAATAAAAAATAGGGGGTTTGACCCCTTGGTGCTAGAATTATATAATGTGCTAAGTAGATGCACCCTGATGATTTTAGAGAGCTATCCAAGTAGCTCTCTTTATTTGCCCTAACTTGGCGACGACAAATGGTAGCAAAGAAAAAATGGAACTATCTGGAAATATTAATAAATGATAGTTTATGGACTGAGATAGAAAGTATTGCTGCTAATGTTGGCAATAAAAGAATTGCAGAAATGACAAAAGATTTATGTTTAATAGAAGCAGCACTAGCAACAGATAAAATTGTTATATCATTGGATGATAATACTGCGAGAAAATTTTTTAGTGAAGCATCTGTAAAAATAGATGAACTCAAGGATATTGTATGGGTAAATCCAGATAAAGTAGATGAAGAACAACCAATTGAATGGTTGAGAAATGGAGCAAAAGTAGAAAGCGATCGCCTACTCATGAAGTATTGTAAAAACAAAATATAGAATCTGTAGGTTGGGTTGACGTAAGGAAACCCAACATTAACCAACAATAATACATAAGTTGGGTTGCATTTCATTTAACCCAACCTACAAACTAAAAATATAAAGAACATTCCTAATTCAAGTTATAAATTAACCATTATCAACATCTTCTGAAACAGATTCTAGATCGTCTGAAGCCTTTAAAAGATCATCCCAACTATCTGGAGGATTACCACTTGCAAGCATTTTAGTAAAAATGTTGTATGGATCTGTTTTTGCTCCCTCTTTCCGCAGCGAATATTCATCATTTATCCAAGAATAAATAATAACTTTTTCCGTACTGCTATAACGAAAGAATAAACGAAATCTTCTATTAAATTTAGCTCGAAACCAATGCTTTTTATCTGTTCCTAATGTTTTACCTTGCCTAAATTCTGGTGCGCTCGGATCTTCAGGTATGCGCTTGAAAATAAACTCATTAATCTTGTTGAGAAACTTTGTAGCTGGATGTTCCTGATATTCTTCAGGATCTTTTTCTTTAAGTTCCTCAACTTGAATAATCAATTTTTTATATTTTTCACCAAAGGCAGGATAAATCTTTAGTGTCCACCCATTAACATTCATACAAATATGAAATCCTCTGGGAACTCTTCATCAAGATCAACTTCCATACCTTCAGTAAGCAATGAGGCACGCCGATACATATCTTCTGTAAGTGGTTCAATAGTGCTAGGATTTTTCTGGATATCTCTAGCAATGAAATCTAAGAACGCCTTTACAAAAGAATGCTTTTCCATATTTGGAGACAATATTCTATTCATTCCTAGCGTTTCTCCCTTTTTATGATAAACAACCGTGTACTTGGTGAAACGATTTACACCAGTGCGAGAAGAATTTGCATTGTTACGAAGCTTGACTTTCATTAATTGAACGGATTTTTATTGAGATCCAATGATTTATATACTCATCTTCAATAGTACCAGATTTTTCTAAAAAAGTCACTTGTAAGTTACTTGTATTGGTGGGTTACACATTCGCTAACCCACCTTACGTCTTACTCTTTGTGCCTTTGCGTCTCTGAGGGAAACAAATATTAACCCAAAACGAAATTCACCAATTTACCAGGAACAACAATTTACAAATTTATGCAGTTTCTATTTTTGCTGCATTTGCAATTTTTATAGTAAGTAAGTCGGCACGATAAAATCAATATACATTTTTTTCGTAAAAACCCTTAAATAACCTATCTATAAGGTATTTGTCGAATTTACATTTCGTTACATATGTTGATTGTTTAACGCCAACTTACTTATCTTCTGGACTTATACATGAAAGATACTCACTTAAAATTTCAGATGGTGTCGTAAGTTTCCACTCACCTTTATTGTTCATATCAGGTTTCCGTAAGTACCAAATATTATCTGAAGATAAGTAAATCTCTCCTGTTCTTGGATATTGTAGATTACCTGTCTTTTCAGTTAAAAGAAGGTTGAATATAGCTTTTTCTGTGTCAAAAAACTTATCTTCAATTGAGACTATCATTGATTATTACCCTTTGTATTCATTATCAGCAAATTTTTCTAGTGCTAAACTTAGCCTAATATAAAAATTATCTAAAGATAAAAAATCGTAATAATACGTAAAAGGGGGATTGCTATTGTTTGTATTTTGTAGTGTGGGTTAGCGACCGTGTAACCCACACTACAAAAACTGTTCTTTTACGCCTAAATCATGTCTGCTGCATCATATGTATTTAATATGATTCAGCTTTCTGATTTAGACTAGTTTATCCTTGATAGCTGTTTTAGCCTTTATTCCATAATCTAAGGCTATTTCTTCTGTAGTATCAAGTTCCTCAGCAATAGCTTTTACGACCTCAGATGGTAATGAATCTTGATCAGCATATGGTCCAAGTATTAATTGAATTGCAAGAGACGGTTTATAATAACCCTTTGGAAGATAGGCTTTAGCCCATTCCTGAGACATTAACTCTACAAACTCTTCTGGTGTAATTGGTTTTGCAATCTCTCCAAGTGATGCTGTTAACTCCTGTTCTATCTGTTTGGCAAAGTTTGCTGAATCCTTATTGTACACTCTAGCAACATATGAACGGGATTTAAGTGTTGGACACTTTAATTCAACACTTAGCTTTAAACCTCCTGAAGCTGTCCTAGATTCGAGTACATATCCCCAGGTATTGAATCTCTCCGCTGTAACGAAATTCACTAACTTACCAGGAACAAAAATCACCCTTTTGATTCCGTTATTTTCAAGATCAAGATGACGTTGTGTAACCTCTGACTCAAGGGCATATTTCTCCACCTCCGCTTTATCAGCTTGCG
This sequence comes from Dolichospermum lemmermannii CS-548, assembly GCF_028330815.1. Classification (NCBI taxonomy): domain Bacteria; kingdom Bacillati; phylum Cyanobacteriota; class Cyanophyceae; order Nostocales; family Aphanizomenonaceae; genus Dolichospermum; species Dolichospermum lemmermannii. The sequence goes on along the minus strand of NZ_JAQMTJ010000200.1, from coordinate 7,419 downwards.
AAGGAACTTGAATAGAACCGCGAGTTTTACCCATAATTTGAATTACTAAAGTAATTTCATCAGCTATCAAAGCCGCAGGATCAAAACTTGGCCAAGTTTGGGTATGCACAGAATTTTTATTCCCCAATAATTGCCACAATTCATCACCAATATGCGGTGCAAAAGGCGCTAACATAATCACCAAAGTTTGAATCCCTTCCGCGTAAATTGGGGAATTATGACAATCAGCATCAGTCAACGCATTACTTAACTTCATCAATTCCGAAATAGCCGTATTGAATTGATATTCATCTACCACATCTTCCGTAATTGCTTGAATAGCAATATGAATTGCCCGACGCAAATCTTTTTCCGCTTTATTTAATTTATCAACTTCCGCTTTTTGCTGACAAACTCCCGCAGCAGCATAATCAGTAACCAACCGCCAAACGCGATTTAAAAAGCGGAATTGCCCCTCAACATCAGCCTCATCCCATTCCAAATCTTTTTCCGGAGGTGCTTTAAATAAAATGAACATTCGCGCCGTATCAATGCCATATTTATTAATCACATCTTCCGGGGCAACACCATTTCCTTTTGATTTGGACATGGTAGCATAGAGACGTTGTAAAGGTTCTCCAGTTTGTGGATCTACAGGATTATTAGCATCAACCAAATTAGAAGGAATCCATTTATCCTTACCACCTTTATTTGGGTTCATGTAAGTTAAACCTTGCACCATTCCCTGAGTTAACAACTTTTGAAATGGTTCATCAAAGTTAAATAAACCCCTATCTCTTAATACCTTAGTAAAGAAACGGGAATACAATAAATGTAAAATTGCGTGTTCAATTCCCCCCACATATTGATCTACAGGCATCCAATCATTTACTTTATGGGAATCAAAAATCTTTTCTTCATTCTTCGCGTCAGGATAACGCAAGAAATACCACGAAGAATCAATAAAAGTATCCATTGTGTCGGTTTCCCGTTTTGCAGGAGTACCGCAAGTTGGACAAGGCACATTTACCCAACTTTCCAATTGTGCTAAAGGTGAACCACCACGGCCACTTAATTCGATATCTTCCGGTAATTGTACAGGTAAATCTTTGTCAGGTACAGGCACAATTCCACATTCAGGACAGTGAATAACAGGGATAGGTGCGCCCCAATAACGTTGTCGAGAAATTAACCAATCTCGGAGGCGATATTGTATTCTTAATTTACCGAAGTTTTGTTTTTCTGCAAATTCGATAATGGCTTTTTTCGCATCTACAGAATTCATGCCATTAAAGTCACCAGAATTAACTAAAATTCCTGCTTCTGTATAAGCTGATTTTAAAGTTTCCTCTGCACCAATTTCTGGAACAATTACAACTTTGATGGCTAAATTTTGTTCTTTGGCAAATTTGAAATCTCGGACATCATGTGCAGGTACACCCATTACCGCACCTGTACCATATTCATAGAGAACATAATCTGCAATCCATACGGGTACTTCTTCCCCAGTGAAGGGATTCACGACTTTCCCCCCCGTAGGAATACCCCGTTTTGGTTTATCTTCGGCTGTTCTTTCTAACTCGCTTTGGTTGCTGACTTCCTTAATAAAGGCTTCTACTGCTGCTTTTTGTTCTGATGTGGTAATAACCTGAGTTAAGGGGTGTTCTGGGGCTAAAACGACGTAACTCACACCATAAATGGTATCGGGACGGGTGGTATAAACGCCGATTTTTTCCTCTGCACCAACAATAGGAAATTCTAAATATGCACCTGTGGATTTTCCTATCCAGTTGGCTTGCATTAATTTAACTCGTTCCGGCCAACCTGTGAGTTTATCTAAGTCATTTAATAATTCTTCGGCGTAGTCGGTAATCTTAAAAAACCATTGACGCAGTAATTTACGTTCTACGATTGCCCCACTGCGCCAAGAACGTCCTTCATTATCAACTTGTTCGTTTGCCAATACGGTTTGGTCTATGGGGTCCCAATTAACTGCGGCTTCTCTTTGATATGCTAAACCAGCTTCGAGAAATTGCAGAAAAATCCATTGTGTCCACTTATAATAATCGGGAGAACAGGTAGCAAGTTCAGTTTCCCAATCTAAGGATAAACCCAGACGTTGTAATTGTTGCCGCATTTGGGCAATATTTTGATATGTCCATTTGGCAGGGGGTACACCTCTATCAATGGCGGCGTTTTCTGCGGGTAGTCCGAAGGCATCCCAACCCATTGGATGTAATACTCGATACCCTTGCATCCGTTTGAGGCGGGCAATCACATCTGTAATTGTATAGTTACGAACGTGACCCATGTGCAAGCTACCGGATGGGTAAGGGAACATGGAAAGCGCGTAGAATTTTGGCTTGTTTGTATCTTGAGGGGTTTTATCTAAGCCAAGTTCTAACCATGTTTGTTGCCATTTTTCCTCAATTGCGGCTGGTTGGTATGACGGTTTTTGGGGGGACTCCACAACTAAAACTCCTAATGCTGTTACCTAATCTCGCTATTGTGGCATAATTGTAGATATCAGACATTAAGAGTGAAAATTAAATATTAAATCAGCTATATAGCGAACTGCTTGCAGCAGCGCTTCGCTATCGCATCTTTCACCCTAAGAATCACCCAGAAAATAAGATACAGCTAGAAAAATAATAATGGTACAATCAACCCTAAAATTAATTACATCTGATGAATTTATTACTCAATATGGTGACAGCTATCCCTATGAACTTATTGATGGGGAATTAATTGAGATGGAACCCACAGGACCACATGAACAGGTATCATCTTTTATTGGACGAAAACTGAATGTAGAAATTGATCATTATGATTTACCATACTTTATCCCCCATCGCTGCTTGATCAAACTACTGGGAACAAACACAGCCTTTCGTCCCGATGTGATCATATTAGACCAAACACAACTAATCAATGAACCATTATGGCAACAAGAACCTGTAATTACATCAGGAAAATCAATTAAACTAATTGCTGAAGTTGTCAGCACAAACTGGCAAAATGATTATGCTCGCAAAGTTGAAGATTATGCCCTATTAGCTATTCCTGAATATTGGATTGTAGATTATTTAGGCATTGGTGGTAGAGAATATATTGGCAAAACCAAGCAGCCAACAATTACAATTTGTACGTTAGTAGAAGACGAATATCAAAAGCGATTGTTTCAAAACAACGATAAACTGGTTTCCTCAATCTTTCCCAATTTACAATTAACAGCAAAACAAGTCTTTACGTCTGCTTGTGCTATAACCTAAATATAGGAAACTAATTAATCAAATGTTTTGGTTTGATTATCTATTTTAAATCTCATAATTAAGTTAGGTAGATAGATAGCGAACTGCTTGCAGCAGCGCTTCGCTATCGCATCCTTCACCCTAAGCATTACCCAGAAAATAAGATACAATGGGCAGAGCGATCGCTATTGTTAATAGTGCAGAAAAATTAGGACGTTGCAGCTAATTAATTGAATTATGTTGCAGCCAAGTTTCTAAATCTGTAACTGAAGTAAAATCTAACAAAGCTTCTCCTAATTCTTCCAGTTTCTCCACAGGTAATTCTTGAACTTTTTGAATTAATAATGAATCAATTTCACCAAATCGGCGTTTTAAGAGACGGATAATTAGACGCTGTTCTCCTTCTTGTTTGGCGAGTTCTCTGTCTTGTTGGTAAAGTGGTGCTAATCGCATAATCAACTCCTGATCTTCTGTTTGTGAACTTTGATTGATTTTTAAGTTTTTCTGGAGGTTGTAGAGTAGTTCTAAGGTGATTTTGACGTAAGGTTGATTTAATGGTAACGCAGCTAATTCATCAATTGCTCGTTTTTGGACTGTACCTCTACCTAAAAGTCTTAACCACAGTGTTTCTTGAGTTTGTGGTAATTGATGAATAACAACAATTGCGGCGTGTAATGATTTTGCTAAATAGTATATTCCGGGTAAGGAATCTGGTTTTGTTGTCTCGCTAAATCCTGAGATGATGTTTCTTGAGGCTGTGGGTGTGAGAATCCACAATTTAGGAATCTCAATTTTTGCGCTGGTGGTTTGTTCGCGTTTGGCTGCTCTTCTTAATGCACCTCTGACTTCTAATGATTTTAACAGACAATCACAGATTTCTTCTGTTGATGCTGGGTTGCGAAATGGCTCGAATATGGCTGGTGTTGTGGCTAATTTGCCTAATAATCCTAATAGTTCTACGTTGGTTGTTTGGTTGGGAAATGGTGTAAATAATACGTCTATTTCTCGGATTTCCCCAGCTACTTGACTGGCTGCTTGCACTTCTCCGAATGGTTTGAGTAATTCTTCTAAGTAGTCCTTGGCGAATTGATCGTGTATAAAGCGGGTCATTTTCGTGTTTACTTTAAAGATATCTTAGATGCTGCCAGATCCCCGACTTCTTTAAGAAGTCGGGGATCTATTCTATGCTATTTACTTGACTAAATCTAAAGTTTTCTGTACTATGGACGAAGCACTCATCAAGCATCCGCAAGTCTGAAAAAAATATTTTTGATCGCTCCACTCCGTTACGCTAGGGAAGGGAAAAATAAAGAGCGCGAAGCGCAAGAGGGGAAAAGTATAAAGGGCTACTAAAGAATTCTCCCAACAACGCAGACAACACGAAAACCAATAACGTCGCTGCGGGAGCCGCGGTAGTTGCTGACGCGATACGCGGAACGGCAGCTATGAGGAGTGCTGACCCAAGACCCGCCCCGCAGCGTTGCGTAACAATTGCTACCATCTGACCATGCACTACCGTCAGTAGGAGCATTTATATAATTTTCGTGCCACTCATCCTCGCACCATTCATATAGATTACCACACATATCATATAAACCGCAAGGGTTTGCAGGAAATTTTCCTACCACTGTGGTTTTTTCTCGATATTCTCCTTTTGCACCACCACCATAGGTGTAGTTACCATAATAATTTGCTAACTCTGTGGAAATTGTTTCCCCAAAATAAAAAGGTGTGGTTGTTCCTCCGCGACAAGCATATTCCCATTCAGCTTCACTAGGTAAACGATAGGCTTTACTTGCCTTGCGAGAGAGTCTAGCGCAAAATTCTTGAGCATGATTCCAAGATACACGCTCAACTGGTAAATTATCACCTTTAAAGTTCGATGGATCAGATACTAAATCAATTTTAACTTTAGATAAAGCAGCTACAAGTCGCCATTGTTTTTGAGTGACTAGATATTTACCCATAAAGAACGAGGGAACAGTAACATGATGCTGTGGACTTTGGGATTCGGAATAACCTTCTTCATTTTCTGGAGAACCCATGATAAAAGTTCCTCCAGGAATATGTACCATTTCCAGAAATACACCATTTCCTAAATCTTGGGTAAAATACTCGGCACTTTTGGTAATGCGGTTAATTCCTGTACCATTCTTATTTATCTGAGCAGTTTCAAACTGGAAAGTTTTTAACTGCAATCGTAATTGTTCGGCTACTTTTGCTTCTCGCTGACGTTGCAATCTTTCTGCTTCTTGCTGCAATCTTAGTTGTTCGGCTGCTTCTGCCTCTCGCTGGCGGTGCAATCTTTCTGCTTCTTGCTGCAATCGTAATTGTGATAATGCTTTTGTTTGTTGCTGAAGTTGCAATGCTTCCTCTTCTTGCTGTTTTTGTATCTGAAGCTGTTTTTGATATTCTGCTTCTTTAACGGATGTAATTTCTAACTCAATTGATGCTACATCCTCATCTCTCAACCCTAAAATATATTGCTGATAATCTTTAAGTATATTTAAAATGTGTTCATCTAGCGGATATTTTTGCTCAACAGCTTTAGCAAAAGCTTGTTTGTAACTTTGCAAATTTGCTAAACGTTTACGAAAAGGTTCGAGAACTTCTGTTTCTATCTCCTCAGCTTTTGTATCTGTGATTCCCAGAGTTTTCCGTTTTGGCTTTAAGACTAAAAAAGCCAATTCATTTAGTTCACTATTTGGAGCATATTGTTCAACCAATTTGCGATACTCTGCTTCTGGATTTTTGGGAGCATAGGCCAATAAAATATTGTATCCTTCCTTATCCAGAATGATATCTGGTGTCATGTTAGGCTTCACTGCTTGGACTTTGGCTTTAGCGTAAGTGTGTAGTTCCTGGACATGAATATTGCCATCGTTATCTGTATCTGCTGCACCTGTCTCAATTCCCTCAACTAAATATTGAGTATAGAGGGAAAGTGTTGCACCTTCTTGTGCAAAGGAAGTTTGAGTTGCACCAGAAGATGTCAGCACAACTCGACCTTCTGCACCTAATTGCTTTTTGATATCTACTCCAATACTTTTTGTGTGCCAACCACTAGCAAAAGCACCACTGTAACAAGCATCTAAAATTAAAACTTGTCGTTTAGAATAACAACTTTTTGATTGTGTTTGAATAAAATTTGCATCTACAGCAGTGGCTTCAAAGTCATCTTTTGCTGTGTTGCGAGTTGCTAAATAGAGATGATTATCATCATTAGTAATTCCATGTCCAGAAAAATAGAATAATAATAAATCTTCTTTACCTGCATTCTTAAACAGCTTTTGAATTGCTATTCTCATAGCTACTGAATCAGGATTCAGCAGCCGTTCTACCTGTGCAAAATTTCCCAAGTTGGGATTTTGCAAAACTCGTTCCATAGCCTCGACATCATTGAGTGCAGATAATAGGGGTGGGATACCTGCACCATACTCACTGACTCCAATCAGCAGCGCTATTTTTTTAGCCATTGTCACCACCCATTGCGGCTAATAGGTCTTTTGCTATTTTTTCGCTTTCTAGCAGTTCTTGGCGGCTTTTGGCTTTGATACTGACTTCTTTATCACCGACTTTGACAGTCAGTTCTATGGGTTTGTCTCCTAAGCGATCGCCTAAAAAGCTCAAAAATGTTTTAATATTTTTCATACTGACTTGTGCTGTCAGCACTCCGATCAAAGTTGCAAAACCTGGCTTACTTCCTGCTTCTGGGTTAAAATCTTCAGCACGGTCTGCTTTTTCCACTTCGTCGGAATCTCGTAATTCCCGCAGCAACTTACTTGCTATTTTTAGCCGTCTGTCATCATCTAATTCTGGGTCATCAACAGCAAAAGTAAATTGAATTGTGTAATCATCTGTCATATTCACCACCACACTCCGATTATTTCCCTAGTAATATAGCATACGGTAAAACTCTCCACTGTCTTGTCAAAAAAAGCCGAGAATTTTTTTGTTCCCTATTTTCTTACTACCCACATTCCGCACTTCATTTTCTAGTACAGACATAAGTGTAATAAGTAACAGAATAGCTTAAATATAAAGTTGCGTAAGAGGATGTTTGAAAAGTGGTATTCCGTAATTTTCATCACATTGCTACCCCCCTTTCCCCTTGTAAAGGGGGGAAACAATAAAAATCCAGTTCCCTCCCCTTTACAAGGGGAGGGTTAGGGTGGGGTAAAAAATATTT
>NZ_JAQMTJ010000199.1:0-19450 GCF_028330815.1 Dolichospermum lemmermannii CS-548 | reverse complement strand
ACCTTGCATATGCCGTAATGAATGGGGTTAAAGCTAGGGGAGAAAAAGGACAATACAGTACAGAACGTATTCATTTTAACAAAAATAACCATTCTTAACTTTTCGTTACATAGTTAGAAACTTTTCCGCCGACCTACTTAGAACGCCAAAATTATAAATCAGAAAATAACCATAGTGAAACCCGCGCTATTTGGAAAGCAGACAATAATGAAAAAATAGCATCATTAGAAAGTGCAAAACAAGAAATTTGGAAACAACTCAGAAAAGAAGATCCTATTTTAGTAGGTGAAATTCAAGTTAAACCTCTAAGTTTATCAGAAATTCAGCAATTGATTGATTATCCCAAAACCGCTATCCTCAGTTTCTACACCACCAACTCTGACACCCATATTTTTATCATTACCCAAAATTCAATTTATCTGCATACCTCTACAGGTGAAGGCTTAGAAACACTACAAAACTGGATTGCACAAAATTGGTTATCAAACTATATCCATCATCCTGAAAAATGGGAAAGTGAAATGGAGCGTTTTCTCCATGAACTTGCTGAAAGATTACAATTATCAAAAATCATCAATCAATATCTTCACGACATAGAAGAATTAATTATAGAACCTCATTTATTATTACATCAAATACCTTTTGCTGCTTTACCTACAGGAGAATATCAAGAATATTTAGTAGATATATTTTTAATTCGTTATACTCCCAGTTGTCAAATTTTAGATTTTTGTCATCAAAACCAAAACAAGAAACTCCTAAATTTAGATATTCAAGATTTACAATATGGAACTGTAGAAGATGCAACAGATGATCTACATTGTGCTAGGTGGGAAGGTGAACAAATTGCTAAAATGTATAATATTCCATCAGAGAAAAGATTAATAGGTAGTAGTCAAGCTACTGTTGAAAATTACCGAAAATTAGCTGAACAAGTGCAAATTCTCCACAGTTGTCACCATGCTGAATCTTATTTATATAATCCTTTAGAATCTCAGTTAAAATTAGGTGATGGTAGTATTACTTTAGGTCAATTAATGTCTCCTGGTTGGCGTTCACCTCATCTTGTAGATGTGTTTCTTTCTTGTTGCGAAACTAATTTAGATAAACCAGATATAACTGATAATTTACTGACACTTTCTACAGGTTTTTTATGTGCTGGTGCTATTAGTGTAATTAGTTCTTTATGGAAGGTTGATGATTTAGCAACTGCGCTATTTTCTATCTTTTACTATCAACAAAGACAAGAGGGTAAAAATCGTCCAGAAGCACTTAAAGCAGCACAAATTAAATTGCGGGAATTAAGAAAAGCAGATTTAGAAGAAATATCCCAAAAAGCTGAAAATGAGCGCAAACAAGCTAGAACTCAGAAAAAACAATATCTACAAGATTCAAAAGAATATTTAGAGTGCGATCGCCAATATCAAAAATATGCAAAAATATCAATAGCAATTGATAACATCCAAAAATCAAAAGGAGAATTGCCTTTTGCACATCCCCGCTATTGGTCGGCTTTTATTGCTCAGGGATTACAATAATATCAAGTTAAAAATTGACAACTTTTGTTATCAACTCCTTTTTATCAATCATTTCCTCTAATTGAAATTGATGATAGTGATATAATAGAATAATTAAAACTGCGAGGTGAATTTCTATGGTAACTCTAGCACCTACTCACAGCGACACTCACACCAATAGCATCATCCTCCATAATATTTCTTGGAATACTTTTGAACGAATTTTATTAGAAACAGGTGATGATCGCCATCACAGATTTACTTATAATCAGGGAATCTTAGAAATTATGACTCCACTAATGCCCCATGAACATAATAAAAGATTGATAGAAAAAATAATTGATACTTTAGTTGAAGAGTTAAATCTCAATGTCAAAAGTACAGGTTCATTAACTTGCAAAAGAGAAGATTTAGCTAGAGGTGTAGAACCTGATTCTAGTTTCTATATTCAAAATGAACCAATTATGAGAAATAAAACCAGTTTAGATTTAACTCAAGATCCCCCACCTGATTTAGTAATAGAAGTTGATTATGCTAGTTCTTCTATTGATAAATTACCGATTTATTTAGCTTTAGGTGTTCCTGAAGTTTGGCGTTATGATGAACCTGTGATGCAAATTTATAGTTTATCTGAGGATAAATATATTCCTTGCAATGGTTCACCAACCTTTGCGAATTTACCTTTAAATACAGAAATCCCTCAGTTTTTAGCTTCTAGTTTACAAGTGGGTGAAATGTCAATGATTAAGAATTTTCGGGGTTGGTTAAAAACACAAATTCCCTGATTAAATTAAGAAGTCGGGAATCTGGGTATTATATTTTTTAAGGTTGAGTTATATCCAACATGGCTTATTTGTTTGGCTGACAGACCCACCCTGAAATGAATTATGGCTTACACCACGCTACGCTATCAGGGCTAATAGCTAAAGTTTACTAAAGTAAACTAAACAAGTTCAAAAATTTTCTAGTTCTTTTAGTCATCTTCAGATGACTTCTGCTATGAGACTGGGAATTCATTCCCAGTTGGGTTATGGGTTTGACGTTAAGTTGACACCATTAAGCATTGCTAAACCCCTACAAATCTAGGGTTTTCGTGATTTTACTTTCATTCCATGTCTCAACCGTTTTGAGTTACTTATTGCTCGGCTTTTATTGCTCAGGGGTGACAATAATATGATTTAATAGTAGAAAGGCAATTAAACAGAATTTTGAATTTTTATGGATATCGCCCCTAATCAATCATCAACCCAATTTTTATCTTCGGAAGAATCCGCTCAAGTTGACGCGGCTTTGTTATCTTCTCCTGAAAAATTTTTAAGTAGATTGACAATTTCTTCTTTGCGGATTTTACAACACATTGCTCAGGAATATAATGTTTCTATTGAGGAGTTGACGACAAAGCAAATTATTACCTGGTTTGAAATTGATGCCAAAATTAGGAGAGAGAGAGGGATTGAGGAAGCATTTCTAAAGTGGTAGATTTAATTAAGATTATATAACTACAAGCTGATGTTTTTTATTTGAAGTTTAGTTATATTTTGGTGAGTGGGATGATATTGAAATATTAACTATTACCAAATCCATACTAAGGAATAATCATCTTTATACAATTGGTAGTAGAATAACTGCAAATTGTGGATTAAGAGTTGAAAATAATAATATGGCAATCTCTGATACCCTGCAAGAATCAAAGCTTTCGCGTCTAGGTCGTTGGTTGAGTAGTTTCCGTGGCGATTTGACGGGAGGATTAACAGCAGCAGTAGTAGCATTGCCTTTGGCTTTAGCTTTTGCTGTAGCCAGTGGAGTCGAACCAAAAGCGGGACTCTATACTGCTATTGTTGCGGGAATTGTGGCGGCCATTTTTGGCGGTTCTCCAGTCCAGATTACCGGACCAACGGGGGCAATGGCCGTGGTTTTGGTGGGAATTGTTGCTAAATACGGGATTGAGAAAGTTTGGATTGCTGGAGTAATGGCTGGTATGATCCAAATTGCTTTGGGTGTGGCCAAACTTGGACAGCTAGTGAAGTTTATTCCCTACCCAGTGACAGCAGGTTTTACTAATGGGATTGCTGTCATTATTTTTTGTGGTCAATTAAATAATTTCTTTGGTTTAAAACTACCCCGAAGTGAACATTTTTTGCCGGGAGTTTGGCAAAGTTTAACTCATGTAGAAGCTTTAAATTGGGCAGCAGTGGGACTGGCAATTGTGGTAATTGTCACTACAGTTTTGTGGCCGAAGATTAATAATACCATACCCGGTTCTTTAGTGGGGTTGGTGTTAGCGACGGGAATAGCTACTTATTTCCATCTGAATATTCCCACAATTGGCGCGATTCCCCAATCTTTACCCATGCCCCAAGGGATTCCCCACTGGAATGATTTTAGTGTAATTCGAGAACTAATTAATCCAGCTTTGGCTTTGGCAGCATTGGGAAGTATTGAATCTTTATTATCAGCGGTTGTGGCTGATGGGATGACTGTTAGTGAGAAACATAATAGCGATCGCGAATTAATTGGTCAAGGGTTAGCAAATATCATTGTCCCATTTTTTGCTGGTATTCCTGCCACGGGGGCAATTGCGCGGACTGCTGTGAATGTCCGTTCTGGTGGAAAAACCCGACTATCTGGAGTAATTCACGGCGCTGCATTAGCCATGATTGTGCTAACTTTAGCACCCCTAGCGGCACAGATTCCCCTAGCGGCATTAGCGGGAATCCTGATGGTAGTTAGTGTGCGAATGATTGAATGGGAAGCCATTGGTTTATTAATGCGGGCTACCTATTCTGACTTTGCGGTGATGATTCTGACTTGGTTGGTAACAATCTTATTTGACTTAGTTCTCGCTGTCGAGGTAGGATTAATTGCTGCCGGCGCTTTGTTCATCAAACGCATGAGTGATTTGAGTTTAGTGAAGATTCCCGAAACCGAAGTATTCCCCCCCGGAACTTCGCTAGAATTAGGGAAAGAAATTGCTGTTTATCGAGTAGATGGTCCGGTATTTTTTGGGGCTGCGGAGAGATTTGCTACCTTTATTCGAGATGAACCAGAGGTAAAATACTTAATTCTGCGGTTGCGGTTTGTGCCAAATATGGATACCACTGGGTTAGTAGCGTTAGAGGATATTTACCACGACTTAGAACGCCATAATTGCCGTTTAATTCTCACAGGTTTACAACCGGAAGTTAAACAACTGCTAGAACGTTCAGGATTATTAGAAACTATTGGTTTATCAAATTGTTTTGAAACAACCACAGATGCTATTTGTTCTATTTCTCCCCAGATTGTCGGATGTTTGCAACCGGGCGCAACTGATTTAAAATCAAAAGAATTGCTGGAATTAAATGACTAATCAAATATGAATAAAAATATCAATCAGTGTCTTTGTTGTTCTAGTCGTCGTCATTTTCTGAAATCTTTCCTTCCGGGAGTAATAGCCTTTACTGTCCTGCAATCAGCGCAATCAGCTAAGGCCGAAGTTCATCAAACAAAAGCGTTAGTTCTCAGTTGTATTGACTTTCGGTTTTTAACAGCAGAACAGTCTTTTTTAAGGAATAAAAATTTAACTGATAAGTATGATTTAACAGCTTTAGCAGGTGCTTCATTAGCTTTAACAGGATTCCCCCACCCATCTGATGCTGAAGCATTTTGGGATCAGTTAGATATCTCCTACAAACTCCATCATATCAACAAAGTTATTATTATTGATCATCAAGATTGTGGGGCTTATGCAATGATGATTGATGCTAATTTAAGTAAAGATCCAGAACGAGAGTTGCAAGTACATACAGATTATTTAAATCAAGCGTATTCATCAATTCGCAGTCGCTATTCTGATATTGAAATTGAAATGTATTTTGCAACTCTCAATCAAGGAGAATTTCCACAAATTTTCCCGAAATTGTAATTTTTAAATCAAGAATTGTAATTATTAATTCGAGGAGTTCGCGCCCCTGCAACTGCTCCCAATAAAGAAGTAAGTAAACCTAATAAAGAACCAAAAACATAAAACCACAAAGTTCTCGAAGTTGCAGCAGCAACATCACGAGTTTGTTCAGCAGTTAATATCGGTACATTCGGTGCTATAACATTTCCTTGTTGCTGTAGTTGATTAATAACTTGTGCTGTATTATAAGCCACTACACCAAAAGCCCCCCAGACTCCATTTGCTAAGAGAAAAGAGCTAAGTGCTAGAGTTGTTGCCCAGAGAATTGCCCCGTTGAGTATGGCTGTATCTCTGTGCATTGGTCCACAAGCACGAGTCGTTATCCAAGCACCGATAAATAGAGATAGTAATAAAGCAATTGTTGACCAAATTCCGACATTACTAATAATAGTAGGAGCAATTGTTCTTGGGTTTAAAGAATCAGCAATTCTCCCCGCACCAAGGGCGCTAAAAAATGAACTCAAGACTAATTGAGTTGCTAAAGCCACTAACACACCGGAAACTATTGGACCCCAGCGCACTCTGTCCCGATATTCAGTTACTCTACCAGCTAACAAAGACTCGGAAGAATTAATTTCCTCGCCTACCCGATTTATGTATGCCATAGCTATTTTTCTCTCTTGCTATTACAGCAAAGTTACTCACAGATTGTTTTTACAGAAAAAAATCCCTGGTTTTGAATTCTTTTCTGCTTACGTCTTTTTTATCCCCATGTTTAAAATTAAATCGCTAATTATAATTCTCAATCTCTATCAATAGCAAGAGTTATTTGCTATTTCTTTAGTTATAAATTGGCTGAATGAGTAATTGTTTGAAAATTACAAAATCAGGAAAATATTAACGAATTTTTACGGCTGTTCCTGTGGCTGTAATGACTAATAAAACACCAGATTGATCAACATTAATTGTGCCTGTATCAACGGCAATACCGACAACCGCATCTGCGCCTAAACGTTGCGCTCTTTGTTCTAATTCTTCCATTGCTTTCCGTTGTCCTTCTTCAAAGAGACGCTCATAGCTGCCAGTGCGGCCACCGACAATATCTCGAATACTCGCTAAAAAATCCCGCAGGAAGTTGCTACCATAAACAACTTCGGCTGTGACAATACCTAAGTATGAGTGAATTACAGCACCTTGAATAACATCAGTAGTAGTTAAAAGCATAAATTTAGGTAAAATAGGTAATTATGGCCAAATTTAGGGATAAATATCCGTTAATACTTCATTATACCTGTAATTTTGTGTAATTTATCAGTACCGATTGGCGAAAAGATTAATTTATTGCTATAATTCCGAAGGTATCAAGTGATTCAAGAAATTATTAATATTGTATAAATGTGAATAAATACAGATTACAAAGATTAATATTTTTGTTTTAATGTAGGAATAAAAACGGTTTAAGAGAATTTAGGAAAATTTACTATGTACAAAAAAACATCACTTCTGTTAACTACTTTATTATTAGGATGTTTATTTATTAGTACACCTGTAGTAGCGAAAGCTGATGTCTTAGTGACACAGGCGAATAATCCAGAGTTAAAAAACTTGATAGATGAGGGCAAGAGACTGGTAGATTCTAAAGATTATAATGGAGCGATCGCTGTTTATCAACAAGCAGCAAAATTAGATCCCAAAAATGAGAGAATTCATGCTGGTATTGGCTACTTATATACTCAACAAGGCAATTTTACCTCCGCTTTAGATGCTTATCGTCGAGCTATTGCCATTAATCCTAATAATAGTGATTTTTACTATGCTGTGGGTTATCTTAAAAGCAGTACGAGAGATAACAAAGGTGCAAAAGAAGCTTACCGTCGGGCTATCCAGTTAAATCGCAATAATCTCAACGCTTATTTAGGATTAGGAGTTGCTCAAACTAGCTTAGGTGATTATCAATCAGCCCTGTGGGCTTATGAACAAGCAGTTAATTTAGATAAAAATAATCCCCGCACCTATGAGTTAATTGGTTCTATGTTCAAACAAAAACGGCAAACTCCACAAGCAAATAAAGTTCTTAAAAAAGCATTAGATTTATATCAGCGGGGAAATGACACAGAAGGCGCTGCCAGAATACAAACAATGCTGCAAGAAATAGGCGGTTAAAAGCAGCTCATAGGATTCAGATCCCCGACTTCTTCAAGAAGTCGGGGATCTTTTTATTCACCAAATCTAGAACTCGTTATTTGCCAGTTCCTTTTTAAAACCTTGGGAATATTTATTTTTCTCAAATTTCCGTTTTGACCACAGTCCTAACCCAAAAAGGATCGTGCTACCAACTACAGGAAGAGCGTCTGTCTCCCAAGGGACGGAAACGGGCGAGGAGCTAAAAGAGGCTGTAAACGCTGAGTCGCCGAAATCAAAACCAACCGAGTCCCAGTCAGTGGTTGTCAATGCCCCAAAATCAGCATCGTTATTAGAAAACACAAACTTACCGCCAGAATAGGTTTGACTATTGTCGATCAGAGCTTGTCCTGTCGCGCCTGACGTAGCAAAGGAACTAGAGGCATTCAAGAAAAGGACGTATTGTTGGCCTGGGGTGAGAGCGAGGGAACCCGTATTAAAATCGTAGGTTTGAAATCCGCCTCCACTATAGGTCTTATCCCCACTGCTATAGAGAATGGGTCCCGTTGCTTTCGAGCCGTCCCACTGGGACACATAGCCTTTAAAGGTGATGGGGGTTCCGCTCCAAGTATCCCCTAAAATAAAGGAAAAGGAATTCAGAACATTGTCAACGGCAGGGGTTGTAACGGTTTGACCATAGGTTGCGGTTCCACCAAAAGATGTAATGTTACTACTGCCATCCCAACTAGGGGTTGTATCAATCAGGGTAATGGCTTGAGCCGAGCTAGGAAGCAGTACCCCCAAGGACACTAAAGTAGTTGCCGTTACTGTGGCTACTCCTAAGTAAGTCTTAAATAATACATTGGGGGGGGGTGAGACGTAAGCCCTGTTTATTTGTAGCTGTTGTTGAATTTTTCATCGTTACTAGCGGTTGTGTAATTAACCCTGAAATTAGGATTTACGCAAGATAGGTCTAAAAGCTCTATTCCCAGCAGGTGTAATTCATGAATTACACCTACTTTCGTTCTATTTTGCGTAAATCCTGTGAAAGCGAAAATTTATCTTCCCACACAATAGGGTATACACAACAACGATGTCAATACCAGGACTGACGTAATTTGACACTCTCAGAGATGAAGCTTACCGGATAATCCTGTAAAAAATAAACAAACTACAGAGGACACAGAGACAGAAAAGGTGAAAAAATTCGCCCAGCCCCCCCAAAGAAATGGTATGACTTTTCTCAAGTCAATACTTACCAAACTGCTTTACCTTTTTTATATATACTACCTGTAAAAGGCTGTACCCCAGTCACAGGATAGGCATCATTAGCAGGGGTGAAAATCCGCATGAAGGCTTCAGAAATAAACTGAGCCATATCAATAAACATTTTGGAGATAGTCATAATACTATAGCCCCTTTTTTAAGTCTTTTAATTGGTCATATCTGCACTTTAATACTGTGATGATCTCTTTGCCCATATTCTTCATATATATATACTTTACACAATGTTTTTTGAGATAACTTTGCAATAATTTATAATCTAGATTGTTATAACTTTTTTAGTGGATGGGATGATGATTCTCGTCCGGTTTCCAACCAGGAATATCAAGCAATTTTAGCTGATATTCCCGTTGAATGTGCTAATATTTAAAGTCTATGGGAAGCAAGAAAAGCCTCAACTTCCGCCGCAGTGGGTTGGGATGCGATCGCACCTGGTTTAATAGTAGTTAATGCTCCCACAGCACTGGCATAGGTGACAATCCTGTTTGCTGTATCTCCGTCTTTAAGGCTGTGAATCCCAACTTGTTGTAATTGATGAATAAACCCAGCCAAGAAACTATCTCCTGCACCAGTGGTATCCACTACAGACATGGAAAACGCCGGGATTTTACCTTCATTTTCCCCTAAACAATAGGCACAACCATTTTCACCATCTGTGACCAAAACCCCTTCCAAGGAATTGAGTCTATAAGTAATTGCTCCCGGATCAGTAGTATCAAATAGCCAATGAGCTTCCTCTTTGGTTAGTTTGAGAAAATCAAATCGCTTTAATAATGCCAGAATTTTGCTCTTAGCTGTATTTTCATCTTGCCAAAATACTGGTCGCCAATTGACATCGAGAATAATTTTTAGGTCATATTGTTCTGCTAAGTCTAAAGCCCGCAAAACAGCTTTTTCACTGTCAGGATAGGCTAGTTCTAAAGTTCCCACTACCAAAAAATCAGCTTCATTAAAAAGCGCCGGTGGCAATTTTGCAGATTCTAGACGGGTATCAGCAAATTCGGAAGTATCATATTTACCAAAACCTGCAAAAGTGCGATCGCCCCCCAAATCTCTAACCACGTATACTTGTCTAGTTGGTGCTGTAGAATGACGTTGTACACCCATTATATCTACACCAACATCTTCTAATAATTTTACCAGTGTATTCCCTGCTTCATCCTCACCCACAGCACCAATAAATCCGGCTGATGTTCCCAACTTCACCAAAGCACAAGCCACATTAGCAGGCGCTCCTCCGGGGTAGGGAGTCCATGATTTCACTGCATCTAACTCAAGTCCCAATTGATCAGCTAAACAATCAAACAAGACTTCACCAAGACATAAAATAGAGGGATTACTCATTGCATTTTTGATTTTCGATGGGGCATGATCTAAATTTAGTTTGACACTAATTGAAAATGAAGCTCCAGATCATCAGGTTTCCAGAATTATTTAACGCAGATAAACGCAGATAAACGCAGATAAATTACGTGTAAAGTTAAAATAAATACCCTTGATTTGTAGCATCTGTGACTACAAACCTAAAATTAAAAGAAAATCTTGATATTAGTATTATTAGTAACATTTAAAACTATCTACCTCGGAAAGAATCTTCTAGAATGAGGAATAAGATTTGAGTACATATACTAAGGGAGAAATAGTAAGTCATGGCTACTAGTGAGCCTGGGACTCGTGTTAGTCTGTCAGACAGAGAACTGCAAATCATCGACTTAGTGGCCACAGGCTTAACTAACCAAGAAATTGCGGTCAAACTGGAAATTAGTAAACGGACAGTTGATAACCACATCAGTAATATTCTCACCAAGACAAAAACTGATAACCGTGTGGCTTTGGTGCGTTGGGCTTTACAATGGGGTAAAGTCTGTTTAGATGATGTCAATTGCTGTTCGTTTCCCCTGAGGAATGATGAAAGTATGTCTTAGTCAAGAAGCTAATTAATCTAGCTTTTTTGCTATTTTGTAGATTGCTGATTGAGATGATGGGTGGTTGATTTACGCTGTTGTGTACTACTCTGCATCTTTAAAAAGTAAGATAAAAACACAGGTATTTAGAGGCGTAAATCAATTATCCTGCAAATTTGATCAAATATATAGATTGACAATTTTGCAGAAGATGTGACTGAAAAATTAGTTTTTTGTAAAGTAATATTACAAACCTTGGAAAAATATTGAGAAATTGTTTTTGAGGCAAACATAGATTTAAGGTAGAAGCTAGAGGACAAAATTGAGGCCAGTTTTAAAATGAACAAAAATAATATTCAAAACTATCGCTTTGTCTGTACCTTAACTTTTGGTGATATTTACGGTCAAATTATTATTTGGTTAATTACGATTACCATTAGCTTGGCTTCGGCTTTAGCACTGATGGGTGCAAAACGACCAGTATACGCTTTAGCTACAGTAGGTCTTGTTGTTCTCTTATCTCTACCTTTTTTACTTTTTGCCTTTGTGACGACTTTATTAAATAATATTGAACTCAATGCTGTAGAGCCAAAAACAAAGACAGAATCAATCTCAAATAATATTCCCCAACAAAACCCAGTCCAAGCAACTAGCTAAAAGGAATTTTATCAATTTCTCTATTACCCTGTCTTGTAGACGGGGAATTTTTTTATAATTGGTGGTTAATAATGCTCGAACATGATGTAATTATTGTTGGTGGCGGTTTAGCTGGATGTCGGGCTGCGCTGGAAATCGCCAGGACTGACCCTAGTTTAAAGGTAGCGGTAGTTGCCAAAACTCACCCGATTCGCTCTCATTCTGTGGCTGCTCAGGGCGGTATGGCCGCATCTTTAAAGAATGTTGATGATCAAGATTCTTGGGAAGCTCACGCTTTTGATACTGTTAAGGGTTCTGATTATTTGGCAGATCAAGATGCAGTCGCAATTTTGACCCAAGAAGCCCCAGATGTGGTGATTGATTTAGAACATCTGGGAGTGTTATTTTCTCGTTTACCTGATGGTCGCATTGCTCAACGGGCTTTTGGTGGTCATTCTCACAACCGCACTTGTTATGCGGCTGATAAAACCGGTCATGCAATTTTACATGAGTTGGTGAATAATTTGCGCCGTTATGGTGTGCAAATTTACGAAGAATGGTATGTAATGCGCCTGATTTTGGAGGATGGTCAGGCTAAGGGTGTGGTGATGTTTCAACTCTTGGATGGACATATTGAGGTATTACGAGCAAAGGCTGTGATGTTTGCCACCGGGGGCTATGGTCGCGTTTATAACACGACTTCTAATGATTATGCTTCCACTGGTGACGGTTTGGCAATGACCGCTTTGGCTGGTTTGCCTTTGGCAGATATGGAATTTGTCCAATTTCATCCTACCGGTTTGTATCCTGTGGGCGTGCTGATTTCCGAGGCTGTGCGCGGTGAAGGGGCATATTTAATTAATGCCGATGGCGATCGCTTTATGGCTAATTACGCCCCCAGTCGCATGGAATTAGCCCCTCGTGATATTACCTCACGGGCAATTACCTATGAAATCCGGGCTGGTCGTGGTGTAAATACTGATGGTAGCGCGGGTGGTCCCTTTGTCTATCTGGATTTACGCCATTTAGGTAAGGAAAAAATCATGAGTCGTGTTCCCTTTTGCTGGGAAGAGGCACATCGTTTGGTTGGTGTAGATGCTGTGACTCAACCGATGCCTGTGCGTCCTACCAATCATTATTGTATGGGTGGTATTCCTGTCAACACTGACGGACAAGTTAGAAGTAATAATGATAGTTTTGTCGAAGGCTTTTTTGCTGCTGGAGAAACTGCTTGCGTGTCGGTTCACGGTGCAAATCGTCTCGGTAGTAACTCCTTATTAGAATGTGTAGTTTATGGTAAAAGGACTGGAGCAGCGATCGCTAATTATGTCCAAAATCGGCAATTACCATCCATAGATGAAACACGCTACATCAACGAAGCCAAACAACAAATACAACTCTTAATAGACCAACCAGGACAGTACAGAATTAATCAAATCCGTCAAGCTTTTCAAGATAATATGACTGAAAATTGTGGCGTTTTCCGCACCGACGAAGTCATGCGTCAGGGATTGGAAAAAATCGCCCAACTACAACAAAAATATTCACAAATATATTTAGATGACAAAGGAAAAAGCTGGAATACAGAATTAGTTGAAGCCTTAGAATTGCAAAGTTTAATGGTAGTTGGACAAACCATTTTAACTTCCGCCCTCAACCGCCAAGAAAGTCGCGGCGCACACTTTAGAGAAGACTTTGCCGAAAGGGACGATAATAAGTTTTTACAACACACAATGGCTTATTATTCACCCACAGGAATTGACATTCAATATCGTCCCGTGACAATCACAATGTTTGCACCAAAAGAGCGAAAATATTAATCAAAATCATTCCGTAGGGGCGCAGGGTCTGCGCCCTTTTTGGTTATTCTAATTCTAGATCAGAAATATAGAGATAATTGTTCAGAACCCTTGCGGGACAAGGGTTTTGTTATAATCAATCCTCAATCATCATCAAAGAGGCTGTTACAAAAATGGTAACGACAGTTGAATTTTGTCATTTATCCTGGATAATCTTCTAAATACACTGTCATAGCTACCTTAGTCTATACCAAGTTCACCAATGAACAGAAAACCATATCTGATAGCAGTTACAGGGCTTGCTGTTTTATCCATACAGGCTCTAGCATCACCAAATGGCTTGGCATTTCCCCAACCAAATCATCATTCCAACCCTGTCATAGCCCAAAACTCGGAGGAACAAACGCGAATTCGAGTGAATCAAAAAGCCAGTCCAGCCGTAGTTTAAGTAAGTTGGCGTTAAACAATCAACATATGTAACGAAATGTAAATTCGACAAATACCTTATAGATAGGTTATTTAAGGGTTTTTACGAAAAAAATGTATATTGATTTTATCGTGCCGACTTACTTATATCAACACAGGTAAATCAAGCGGCAGTGGCTTTATTGTTAGTTCTGACGGGTTAATTATTACCAATGCTCACGTTTTGCAAGATGCACCCGCAACCGTTACTGTAGTTTTAGAAGACGGGAAACGGCTTCCTGCTAACGTGATTGGCTTTGCTAAAAATGGAGTAGATTTAGCAGCCATTAAAATTCGTAACCAGAAGAATTTACCCACATTATCTTTAGCAAAATCAGCCCAAGTGGGACAGTCTGTATATGCTATTGGTAGTCCCTTTGGCTATGGCAATCTAAATAATTTTACTGCCGGTGTTTTGAGCAATCTTGACGAGCAAGATGGTATAATTAAACATGATGCTAGAATTAATCCCGGTAATTCTGGTGGTCCACTTCTCAATTCCCAAGCCCAAGTTATTGGCGTAAATACTGCTATTCAACTTGATAGAAATGGCAGCAATAGTGGTATTAGTATTGCCATCCTGGTAAATAAAATACAACCTTTCTTAACGGCAATTCGTCAGGGAAATATTTCCCGTTTACGGCGCTAATAGTCTGTTGAGAATTGAGATTGGTATAGGCTTCTAGCTAGTTTGTCTATCTGAACAGGCAGGATGCCCACCCCACAGAAATTAAATGTCCCTTTCCCAAATTAGGAGATTTAAGAAATGATGAAATTAACATTATTAACCACACTGTTCTTAACCACCACATTAGCATCTACTCCTGTTTTTGCTCAAGAAGACGCTAATAATCAAATTCGCTTTATCTGTTCTACAAGTCGTTACTCCGAAAATGGAAAGTCTGTTCCTACCACTTTTCTTTGGACACCAAATTTCCAAAAAGCAATGGTGACTTGGACATCTGTTTTAGGAGGAGTTAAACCACAACAACGTTGTCAAAAAGTTTCTGATAACTTCCAAACAGCTTTTAATAACGGCAGTCTTAATTACGTTACCAATGGTGTTCAAAATGGGAGCAAAGTAATTTGTTCTGTGAGTTCAATTGATGGTGGTTGTGATACTGTATTATTTACATTGCGACCTCAGGACAAGTCTAAGGATGTTCTCAAACAGTTAAACAAACTCTGGTTTGGCAGTGCTACGACAGTACCTATTCCACAAAGTTCTGGAGAAGATAAATTTAAATTTTACATTGATATTCGCCAATTCCTCAATACACCACCAGCGAATAAGATGCAATAAAGAAGATTCTCAAAAATTGTAGGTTGGGTAGAACGAAGTGAAACCCAACTAATTTAAAGAAGTTGTCAAGAAGTGTTGGGTTTCGTTCCTCAACCCAACCTACTTATACAGCACTTCCCGGTGTTATGAGGTACATATCTAGCGGGCAAGATGCCCACACTACAAGAGTTTCGTTCCTCAACCCAACCTACTTATATTCATCTCCTAATTTACTCAAACAAAAAAAAGATCATGAAACACCTATTTTTTACCCTCATTTGCACAACCGCTTTATTAACTATTCCTCAGCAATTGTTATTGATTTCTCCTCAACCAGTTACCGCACAAGAACCTACAAAAAAACTATTAACCTCAGCACAATTACAAGCTTTAAGTAAGTTGGCGTTAAACAATCAACATATGTAACGAAATGTAAATTCGACAAATACCTTATAGATAGGTTATTTAAGGGTTTTTACGAAAAAAATGTATATTGATTTTATCGTGCCGACTTACTTAGCTAAATCAATAACGGTGAAAATATTAACTAAAAATGGCAGTGCTTCGGGAACTTTAATTGCTAAAAATGGTAATAATTACACTATTTTAACTAATGATCATGTGATCAATCCAGGTGAATCCTATCGCATTCAAACACCAGATGGAAAAATATATCCTGCTACTGTCATTAAAGAAAAACCACCATCTTTAAAAAATCAAGATGTGGCTTTATTCCAGTTTCAATCAACAGTAGAATATACTATAGCTACTTTAGGAATTTCCGCACCTATAGCAGTAGAACAAAAAATTGTCGCGGCTGGATTTGTGAGTGATAGTGCTAAATTGGTTTTCACAGAAGGACAAATTTCTCTATTACCAGATAAAAGTTTTCAAAGAGGTTATCGCATTGGTTATAATAACAAAATTCAACCGGGAATGAGTGGCGGACCAATATTAAATTATCAAGGTGAAGTTATTGGTATTAATGCCGTTCATGCTTATCCTATTTCTGATAAAATATATACTTATATTGACAATAGTAAACCCAGTACAGCCGAACGTCAGCAAATGCGTCAATATAGTTGGGGTTTACCGATTTATAGTGTCGCTAAAGTAGTCAATGAAGTTATTGCTAAATCGCCTAAAAAGATTGATGATTCTGGTTTGATAGCGAAAAAAGGTTTGATTAATGATATTGATAAAATTGCCCAAGAAATTACGGTGTTAATTCCTAATGCTAACCCCACAGATATGGGTTCTGGGGTAATTATTGCCCAGAAAGGTAATATTTATTATGTGTTGACTGCGGATCATGTGATCTGGAATCGTGATGAAAAAAAATTAAAAGATAAGTTAGAAATAGTCGCACCTGATAATCAAAGATATGCTATAAATGTCAGCAATGCGAAAAGAATGCCTGGAGTTGATTTAGCCGTTGTTCAATTTACCAGTAATCAAAAATATCGAGTTGCAACTTTAGCAAATTATAGTTTAAATACTAAAGGTCAAAAAGTGTTTGTTTCTGGTTTTCCTGGTAATAAACAACAAAATAAAAACAAACCTCATCGGATTTTAACTGCGGGAATTTTGATCGACCAGCTAGGAGTAAAGCTAAATACTTATGTAAGTTTTAATAATCAAAGTTCCATAACACCTGCTCGAATACAAACTGTTTTAAGTGATGGTTATGATCTACTTTATAGTAATATTACTAAAGGAGGAATGAGTGGCGGCGCGGTTTTAGATACCCAAGGAAGATTAATTGGTATTCATGGCAGAGTGGAAGGTGAAACATCACTCGATTTTGATGGTGAAATCAATTTAGGTAGTAGTTCTGGTATTCCCATTAGGACATTTTTAAATTTGGTTCAACAGGTAGGAATAGATTCAGATTTAAAAGTCGAAACTACTGCACCAGCTACACTAAAAAAATCGGAAGAGGATGTAATTAGTGAATATTTATTACCATTAGATCAAGTTCCTAAAAATAGCAATGATGAAATATCATGGCTAAATTATGCTAATCAACTATGGCGTTCTCAAAAATATGCAGAAGCAATAAAAGCCGTTGATAAAGCGATTAGCAAAAAACCGAATTTTTATCAAGCTTGGTATTTCAAGGGGATGATATTTAGTAGTGAGAAAAAATACCCAGAATCCATTGCTGCTTATGATAAAGCTCTTAAAATTAATCCCAACTTTGCTCAAGCTTGGAAAGAGCGAAGTCACTCACTATTGCAATCAGATAAATCTTCAGAAGCATTGGTATCTCTAGACAAAGCCATTGCCCTGAATCCTAATCAGTTTGATCTTTACGCTTGGCGAGGTCGTGTGTTGTTGTTGTTACAGCGTTTTCCGGAAGCGATTGATAGTGTAAATCAATCTATTAAGATTTACCCTCATTTTTCTGCCTATGGGATACGAGCTTTCGCCTACCTTTTATTAGATGAATATCAAAAGACTATAGCTGATTTGAATGAAGTTATTCGTCTTGCTCCTGACAGTGCCTTATGCTACAGTATTCGGGGTCTTGTTTACTCTTTATCAAAAGATTATAAAAAAGCTATAGCTGATTATACTGAAGCTATTCGTCTTGCTCCCAACAATGCCGAATACTACAGCAGTCGGGGTAATGCTTACTCTTTATTAAATGATGAAAACAAAGCTACAGCCGATTACAAAAGAGCCGTTAGCATTCAACCAAAGGATGCTGAAGATTACAAAAATCGAGGTAGTGCTTATTTAGGATTAAAAGACTATAAGAAAGCTATATCTGATTTTACTGAAGCTATTCGCATTGCTCCCAAAGATCTATTGTACTTTCAATATTACCAGAGTCGGGCTGAAGCGTACTCTTTATCAAAAGATAATAAAAAAGCTATAGCTGATTTTACTGAAGCTATTCGCTTGTGTCATAACGATCTTGGCAAAGCTTCATTATATCTCCAGCGTGCTTCTCAATATTTTAACTTGAAAGAACAAAAACAAGGTATAGCTGACTTAGAAGAAGCTATTCGCATTGCCCCCAATGAAATAATTAGTTTAATGAATGTAGCCATTCAATTTGACCCTAAAAATGCCGACGGCTATTTGTTCAGGGGTTTTGTTTATGCTCTTTTAAACAAGTTTCAAGAAGCCACGGCTGATTTTACTCAAGCCATTAAAATTGACCCTAAAAATGCAGCATACTATGTTGTTAGGGGTGCTGCTTACTCTGAATTAAAAGACTACAAACAGGCGATTGATGATTTCACTCAAGCAATTAAACTTGACCCGAAAAATGCCGATATATACGCCGCTCGGGGTCGTGCTTATGGTAGATTAAAAGACTATAAACAGGCGATTGATGATTACACTCAAGCCATTAAAATTGACCCTAAAAATGCCAATCTATCCGCCGCTCGGGGTGATGCTTATTTGCAGTTAAAAGACTATAAACAGGCGATTAATGATTACACTCAAGCCATTAAAATTGACCCTAAAAATGCCAATCTATCCGCCCGTCGGGGTGATGCTTATTTGCAGTTAAAAGACTATAAACAGGCGATTGATGATTACACTCAAGCCATTAAAATTGACCCTAAAAATGCCAATCTATACGCCGCTCGAGGTAATGCTTATTTGCAGTTAAAAGACTACAAACAAGCCATAGCTGATTATACTCAAGCCATTCAACTTGATCCTAAAAATGCAACATACTATGGTGGTAGGGGTTTTGCTTACTTTCAATTAAAAGACTATAAACAAGCAATTAATGATTGGAATCAAGTCATTAAAATTGACCCTAAAAATGCCAATCTATATGCCGCTCGGGGTGATGCTTATTTGCAGTTAAAAGACTATAAACAGGCGATTAATGATTACACCCAAGCCATTAAATTAAAACCAGATTTCGCTGCTGCTTATCATGTTCGAGGTCTTGCGTACTCTGAGTCAAAAGACTATAAACAGGCAATTGATGATCTCACTCAAGCCATTAAACTTGACCCGAAAAATGCTGATTACTACTACAGTCGAGGTTTCGCAAACTACAAATTCAAAGACTACAAACAAGCAATAAGTGATTGGACTCAAACTATTAAATTCAAACCTGAATATCCTGAAGCATACACTAATTTAGGCATAGTTTCCTATGAAATGGGAGAAGTAGAAACAGCAATTAATTATTGGCGAAATGCGATAAAAATCAATAGCAATTTTGCAGAAGCACATTTAGCATTAGGTGTAGCCTTGTATGGAAAAGGTGATCAAGAAGCGGGCTTGAAATCCGCAGAAACGGCATTGAAATTAGATAAACGTTATGGAAACATTGAGTTTCTCAAAGAAAATGGTTGGGGTGAAAAGTTGATCAAAGATAGTCAGGAGCTTTTGAACAATCCTCGGATAAAAGGTTTGATTTAGAACCCACCTTCCGCACCCTTAGAGGATGTTTGAAAAGTGGTATTCCGTAATTTTCATCACATTGCTACCCCCCTTTCCCCTTGTAAAGGGGGGAAACAATAAAAATCCAGTTCCCTCCCCTTTACAAGGGGAGGGTTAGGGTGGGGTAAAAAATATTT
>NZ_JAQMTJ010000198.1:0-6480 GCF_028330815.1 Dolichospermum lemmermannii CS-548 | reverse complement strand
GAATAGATTTTGATGACATTTTTGGTGATTTACTGTTTCTCAAATGCCTTTTTTCACTTTATCTGTTTGTTTTGATGCTCCCTTTGATTTTCATCTCCGTAATTTCCCTCTGTAACATTTTGGGGTGCGGAATGTGGGTTCTAAAGCGCATTCTTTCAATCTTTCCCATCCCAAGCGTTTAGCAGCTAAAAGTGAAATAGTTTTACCATTTCGGAACATCACATATTCATAGCCTTTATCATCAGAGTTTACATCAGCAATAATTTGATTTCTGACATCAAATCCCCATACTTTACCCGCTTCTTCCCAAAATATATTACAGGGATTTTTAAAGTTGGGATTGTCTAGGTATGAATCCTTCCAGTAGCGATCATCCCAACCGTCATTCATGGCTTGAATTATACAAGCATTGGGGTAAAAAGGTCTTGATTTTTCTTCTAACCAGTACCAATAAGCTATTGTCGCACGGATGGCATCTTCAAAACCTTCAATACGATTGAGAAGTGCTTCTTGAACATCCTCTTGATAAAAATCAACCCCTATATGAGCCAAAGCATATTTGTATTTGCTGAATATCTCATCTCTAACTTCCAATTCTTGAGGTTCAGATAGATAAGCTTCATTAAATGATTTTAAGCAAAGCATTGAGAAAGTTTATGATATAGATTAAATGATACTGTCAAACATCCGTTTATAAATGGATTATACTAGAAAAGTCATGTATCAATGAAATTATGAATAAAAGTAAAAAAGTTCCTCTGTTTGTTAAAAGCCAGATATTACCAACTGTTATTTATTCTTGGAATACTTCAGGAGAAAAACCTCACTTAAATAAGCCTAATTGGAATGTTGATATAGACTCAAATCCTTATGATATATACTGTGAATATATGGATCAATTTTGTAGAATTTCTTGTCATGGTTTTACTTATAATGAAGCAGAAGAATGGCTATCCGAAACTATAATCAAACTTGGTTTAAATAAATAATTATTCAAACCACAAAAATTTTTATGTATTTAGATACGCATTTAAAAATCACCTCTTTTTTTAGATCACAAACTACCAAATCATACCCAAATTCAAAACAAAACCTTTTAAAACATCTTCCCCCGAAACCGTAGCAGGAGAATCCAAAACCTCAACCTCTTTTCCTGGTCTATAAATCTCCACTTGACGAGATTTCCGATTAATTAATATACCCAAACGCACACCATTATCTATATATTCCTTCATCTTTTCTTGTGTAGTCTTCAAACTATCACTAGGAGAAAGTAACTCAATTACAAAATCAGGACAAATAGGAGGAAACTTTTGTTTTTCTTCACCAGTTAAAGCATCCCATCTTTCTAACTTAATCCAAGAAGCATCAGGAGAACGATCTGCACCATTTGGTAACTTAAAACAAGTAGAAGAATCAAAAACTATACCCTGTTTATTTTGATCATTCCATATCCAAACTTGAGCAGTAATACCCGCATTACGATTTCCCGTTTCTCCTCCCGTTGGTGGCATAATTATTAATTCCCCATTTGCAGTACGTTCAAATCTTAAATCACGGTTTGCTTGACATAGTTTAAAAAACTGGTCATCAGTCATTTTTATTACTGAATCTAAATTGACAGTTAAAGCATTCATTGTCATATCCTCATTGAATGTTCAGGGAGAAAATTTAACTATCTCATATCCTATTCTATATTATTAGTTACCAATTAATAGCTTTATTTTGTCATAATCCTGGGGTTTATAGTGTCAAACTGAACTATAAATAGCTAATTTTACTGAATAACTCCGTTATTTTGCAACTAAGTAGTTATTTGGCTATGTAAACAAAATTTAAAAACAGGTGAGAGAACCTGCATTCTTTGTTAAGATTCATGAATAAATATGTTGTTTTCTATATCATTTTGTGTCAGATATAGGACAAAACCCCCACAGAATCCGAGTTTTCTGCTAAAAAACTCTTATTGCCGAAAATAATTGCAGTTACAAACGGCCATATCAACCGTGATGAACTCCACAAAAACACGCCTTAAAGGAGCTTATTTGAATGTTTACCCAAGTCAAGTCCACTATTAGGCATATTGCACCAGACGATTTACGGGGACGTAAATTAATCAAGGTTGTCTATGTCGTGCTAGAATCCCAATACCAAAGTGCATTATCGCAAGCGGTACGGGAAATTAACGCTAATCATCCTAGCGTAGCCATAGAAATCAGTGGATACTTGATTGAAGAACTACGCAACTCTGAAAACTATGAGGAGTTGAAACGCGATATAGCCAGTGCTAATATATTCATTGCTTCTCTAATTTTTATAGAAGACCTAGCACAAAAAGTAGTTGCCGCAGTTGAACCCCATCGTGATAACCTAGATGTATCCGTTGTCTTCCCCTCCATGCCCGAAGTTATGCGCCTCAATAAAATGGGTAGCTTCTCTTTGGCGCAGTTAGGACAATCCAAGAGCGTGATCGCTAACTTCATGAAGAAGCGCAAAGAAAAATCTGGCGCTGGTTTCCAAGACGGAATGTTGAAGTTATTGCGGACTCTCCCCCAAGTGCTGAAATTCCTCCCCATGGAAAAAGCACAAGACGCGAGAAACTTCATGCTCAGTTTTCAGTATTGGCTAGGTGGTTCAGCGGAAAACCTGGAAAACTTCTTGCTGATGCTGGCTGATAAATATGTATTGAAAGGCGTAGAAAAAGAAAGCTTTGCTGCTGCTAAATATGAAGCACCTGTTGTTTATCCCGACATGGGTATTTGGCATCCTTTAGCGCCGACTATGTTTGAGGATGTGCGAGAATATCTTAACTGGTATTCTGCTCGCAAAGACATTTCTAGTAACCTTAAAGATCCCCTTGCACCATGCGTAGGTTTGGTATTACAACGGACTCACCTCGTTACCGGTGATGATGCCCATTATGTGGCAATTGTGCAGGAATTGGAATCTTTAGGGGCAAGAGTTCTCCCTGTTTTTGCTGGTGGTTTGGATTTCTCTAAACCAATAGAAGCTTACTTCTATGAACCAATTACAAAAATGCAGTTAATAGATGCGGTAGTATCTTTAACTGGTTTCGCTTTGGTGGGTGGACCCGCTAGACA
Source organism: Dolichospermum lemmermannii CS-548 (assembly GCF_028330815.1). Lineage (NCBI taxonomy): Bacteria > Bacillati > Cyanobacteriota > Cyanophyceae > Nostocales > Aphanizomenonaceae > Dolichospermum > Dolichospermum lemmermannii. The sequence goes on along the minus strand of NZ_JAQMTJ010000198.1, from coordinate 3,379 downwards.
AGATCATCCTAAAGCTATTGAAGCCTTAAAACGGTTAAATCGTCCTTACATGGTTGCCTTGCCTTTGGTCTTCCAAACCACCGAAGAATGGCTAGATAGCGATTTGGGGTTACATCCCATTCAAGTGGCTTTACAGATTGCTATACCCGAACTAGACGGCGCAATTGAGCCGATTATCCTATCAGGTAAAGATGGAGCAACTGGGAAAGCGATCGCTTTACAAGATAGAGTAGAAATAGTTGCTCAACGCGCCTTAAAATGGGCAAATCTCCGCCGCAAACCCAAATTAGACAAGAAAGTTGCCATCACCGTTTTCAGCTTCCCTCCCGACAAAGGTAACGTGGGTACAGCCGCATATTTAGACGTATTCGGTTCTATCTTCGAGGTTTTACAAGGACTCAGAAACAACGGTTACGACGTGCAAGACATTCCTGCAAACGCCCAAGAGTTGCTAGAACAAGTCATCCACGACGCACAAGCACAATACAACAGTCCCGAACTCAACATCGCTTACAAAATGTCTGTGCCAGAATATGAAGCATTGACACCCTACTCCCAACGCTTAGAAGAAAACTGGGGACCACCTCCCGGAAATCTCAACAGCGACGGACAAAATCTCTTGATTTACGGGAAACAATTTGGTAATGTTTTCATTGGTGTGCAGCCGACATTTGGTTATGAAGGCGACCCCATGCGGTTGTTATTCTCCCGTTCCGCAAGTCCGCACCACGGTTTTGCAGCTTACTACACCTATTTAGAACGGATTTGGGGCGCTGATGCTGTGTTACACTTTGGGACTCATGGCTCGTTGGAATTTATGCCCGGTAAGCAAATGGGAATGTCTGGTGATTGTTACCCAGATCAACTAATTGGCTCAATTCCTAACCTGTATTATTACGCAGCTAATAACCCCAGTGAAGCCACAATTGCCAAACGTCGCAGTTATGCAGAAACAATTTCTTACCTGACACCACCTGCGGAAAATGCTGGTTTATACAAGGGTTTGAAAGAACTCAGCGAGTTAATTGCTTCTTACCAAACTTTGAAAGACACTGGCCGGGGCGTTTCCATTGTCAATTCCATCATGGATAAATGCCGCATTGTCAACTTAGACAAGGATATTGAGTTACCAGAAACCGATTCTAAGGATATGTCCTCGGAAGAACGGGATAACATTGTTGGTAGCGTTTATCGCAGGTTGATGGAGATTGAATCGCGCTTGTTACCTTGTGGACTGCACGTGATTGGTAAACCTCCTAGTGCTGAAGAGGCGATCGCCACTTTAGTCAATATTGCCAGTTTAGATCGGCAAGAGGAAGAAATTCAAGGTTTACCCGGAATTATTGCTAGAAGTCTGGGACGCACCATTGAAGATATCTACAGAAACAACGATGCCGGCATTTTGGCAGATGTGCAACTATTACAAGATATCACCCTCGCTACCCGTGCGGCTGTCACAGCTTTAGTTCAAGAACAAATTGACGCAGAAGGTCGAGTTATCGCGGTTTCCAGGTTGAATTTCTTGTACATGGGTAGAAAAGAACCTTGGCTAGAATCACTGCATCAATCAGGTTACACCAAAGTTGATACCTCTGCGTTGAAACCCCTATTTGAATATTTGGAATTCTGCTTAAAACAAGTTTGTGCAGATAACGAACTTGGTGGACTTCTCCAAGGTTTAGCCGGTGAATACATTTTACCTGGTCCCGGTGGTGATCCTATCCGTAATCCTGACGTATTACCCACAGGTAAAAATATCCACGCTTTAGATCCCCAATCTATCCCCACTTCTGCCGCAGTCCAATCTGCGAAAATCGTCGTTGATAGGTTGTTGGAACGGAATAAGTCTGAAAATGATGGCAACTGGCCAGAAACCATTGCCTGTGTCCTCTGGGGTACAGATAACATCAAAACCTACGGTGAATCCCTCGCCCAAATTATGTGGATGATTGGTGTGCGTCCAGTTCCCGATGCTTTGGGACGGGTGAACAAGTTGGAATTGATACCTTTATCAGAGTTGGGTCGTCCTAGAATTGACGTTGTAATTAACTGTTCTGGTGTATTCCGCGACTTGTTCATTAACCAAATGAATTTGCTAGACCAAGGTGTGAAAATGGCTGCTGAAGCTGATGAACCCTTGGAAATGAACTTTGTCCGCAAGCACGCTTTGAAACAAGCGGAGGACATGGGAATAAATCTGCGTCAAGCTGCAACTCGCGTTTTCTCTAATGCTTCTGGTTCTTATTCTTCTAATATTAACTTAGCGGTGGAGAATAGCACTTGGGATAGTGAAGCTGAGTTACAGGAAATGTATTTGAAACGGAAATCTTTCTCTTTCAATTCTGATAATCCTGGGGTTATGGATGAGTCGCGGGAGATTTTTGAAACTACTTTGAAAACTGCTGATGCAACTTTCCAGAATCTCGATTCTTCGGAAATCAGTTTAACAGATGTTTCCCATTATTTTGACTCTGATCCTACTAAGTTAGTAGCAAGTCTGCGTGCAGATGGCAAGAAACCATCGTCTTATATTGCAGATACAACTACCGCGAATGCACAGGTGAGAACTTTATCGGAAACTGTGCGTTTAGATGCGCGGACGAAGTTGTTAAATCCCAAATGGTATGAGGGGATGTTATCTCACGGTTATGAAGGTGTGCGGGAACTCTCGAAGCGGTTGGTAAATACTACTGGTTGGAGTGCGACTGCGGGCGCTGTGGATAATTGGATTTATGAGGACACGAATGAGACTTTCATCAAAGATGAGGAAATGCAAAAGCGGTTGATGAATCTCAATCCTCATTCTTTCCGCAAGATTGTTTCTACTTTGTTGGAAATGAATGGACGCGGTTATTGGGAGACTAGCGAGGAGAATTTAGACCGGTTGAGAGAGTTGTATCAGGAGGTGGAAAATCGGATTGAGGGTATAGAATAGACTGATACATAACCAATAAAGTATGAGGCACGGTATAACCGTGCCTTGTGTGTATCATCCAGAAAAATGAGAAGTTAATCTTTCCATTAATTTAGGTCTAGAACTTGAAGAACAAAAAATCACCGTGGAAGTGAAAAGTTTGTTACAACATTCCTTTGCTTTTTCGGAATTTCACCAAACTCAACACCATAGCTTGACAACAACACCTAAAGCAAATATACTCAGATGATTATTGTTATTCAATGTCCTTGTAGGTTAGCAACTGGGTATAGGAGATAGCAAATGCCTCGATTTCAACCTGAGTTCACCTGAGTTCGATGTAAGAAAACCAGCTAAAAATGAGTATTCAAAAGGGTTAGAGGCTTTTCTGGAAAGAGCCTATATTCTCAATAAACATTAATTATTGAGAATTAATAGGAAACCAGCCTAGATTTAAGTAAATTT
>NZ_JAQMTJ010000197.1:0-35332 GCF_028330815.1 Dolichospermum lemmermannii CS-548 | reverse complement strand
TTATCGGTCATTGCCAAAAATAGTTCTCCAAATGCTTCGCCCGTACAGTTGTTAGTTGTCAGTAGGGGCGAAGCATTTGGAAGATAAATTATCGGTCATTGCCAAAAATAGTTCTCCAAATGCTTCGCCCGTACAGTTGTCAGTTGGAATAGATAGAAATTTATTCTCCCCCTGCCCCTTGCTTTTAGCTAGGTAGGCGGACTTGAATTTCCTGGTAAAATTCTTTTTGAAATAGTTCTACCTTAGATTGAGCCGATAGCAGTAGTAAAGCCCAAAAAACGCTAACTAAGTTACCGTGTTCTGATTCATGATGCTCCCCATTTTTCTCTGGTTGTTTTGTCTGTATCCATAAATCTATCAGTTCTTCTAGATTCCAATATTGTTCCTCTGAATTTTGCTCTTTAGCAGCACCATATAACACCTGCTCTATTTCTAACGCGACTTCGGTTAAATTTTCTTGGTGCGCTAACTCTAGAGCTTCTCGCATGGTCTGCACACTAGGCCGACCTTTAAACCGCCTAGGTTTATCAACTTTTTTTACCAGTTTTAGCTGGCTGGCCATAATTTGCAACTGGTCTATTAACTCTTGCAAAGTCACCCGACGTTTTGGCGGTGGCATAGCGGCCGGACGACGACGCAAGTGTTGCTCTAGGTGCAAACGATGGGCCGGATATAACAAGCCGTCTTCAATTCCTAATAGTGTATCATCTAAAACTTTTTCTGGAGTATTATATACTGTTGATAACTGAACTAATGTATTAGCTTTAAATAATACGAGCATTGATGCTGATAAAAAAGCCTGTCCAGATTGAGATAAGTCACTTTCGTAGCCTCTGATAGTTTTTGCTTCTGGGGACATTAATTCCAAGTAATGATCAATCACCTCAATAACTCGCACGTCCCAAGGGTCAATTTCCCCTTTTTCAGCTTGCTCAATCAGGTGTGTAATTGTTTCTAATAATTCGGCTGCATCCATTAATTTAAAATTTAAAATACCAGGAAGAAGGAGTTCAGGAGTTCAGGAGTATGGCTAACGCCACGCTTCGCTATCAGGAGGAAGAAGGAAGAAGGAAGAAGAATTTTCTCAATACCCCATGCCCAACTTATTCATCTTCTTCAAATTCTGAGCCATAATTAACTCGAAAATTTGAGACAAAATCGCTATGGTTACTGCTTTTGATGGCATCAAAAGTGCCTTTGATAGTCCCAGCAATTGGCACAGCAACGAGTGTTCCTAATAATCCGGCAATTTCAAATCCCATTAAAATGGCGATAAAAATCCACAGGGGGTTGAGTCCGATAAAATTACCCATTAATTTTGGAGCTAACAGATTATCTTTAATTTGTTGCATGATAACTGCCATTGTAGCGACTGGAAAGGCTAACCACCAATTTTGGATTAATACTAACATTGTGACTAAACCAATGCCTAAAGTTGCGCCAACAACGGGAATAAGTCCAGAAATACCAATTATAATGGCAAATAAGAGAGCAAATGGGACTTTTAGAAATAAGAATATGGGTGTGAGGGCTATGACCATGAACAGTCCCAGCAATAATTGGCTTAGGAAAAAGTTTTGGAAATTTAACCGCAATGATCGGCTAAAGGGAATACCAATATTAGATGGTAGCAGATTAACTAAACCAGACCAAACGCGATCGCCATATATGAGCATATAAAAAGCTAAAACGATGACTAAGACTACATTCAGTATTCCTGATAATAGTGTTCCTGCAAATCCTACTACCCCTGAAGCTATTTGCTGTACCAGATTTTGAATATTAGCATTTATTTGATTTGTTACCAGCTTTAAGTCTATAGATAAGCGCCGCTGCTTTGCTAAACTTTCTAAGTGATCTAAATTAGCTTGACTAGTCGCCAACCAATCCGGAATCTTATTTAAAAGTTGAATGGTTTGGTCAATTAGCATGGGTACGAGAGTAACACCCAAAACAATAAACAAAGTTAAAGTTAGTAGTAAAACAATGATTACCGCTTGAGTGCGGGTAATTCTGACTTTCTCAAGTAACTTAACCGGGTAATTCAGTAAAAAAGCCAGAATTGCCGCAATACTGAGAATAGTAATTGGATTTTGGAAAAAACGAAATAATACAGACAGTAGCCAGATATTGAGGGCGATAATTGGTCCACTGAGTCCATAAATTAATAGAGTTTGCAGAGAAGCAGAACGGCGCATCTGATTTAATGTATAAACAGGGGCTTTTGAGGTAGGAAAGGAATGATAACGCAGCGTGGCTTTAGCCATACTCCTGTAACTTCCATTCATTCCCTATTGTCTAAACAATTTACTGATTTTGATCATAAATATTTTTTCGATCTAAATTTGAGGAAATCACAAAAATGGATACAAGCATAGCGGATCTTCGCAAAGACTACACATTACAAGATCTGAGTGAAAAAGAAATTAATCCAAATCCATTTACACAATTTAAAATTTGGTTTACTCAGTCCTTAGCAGCCCAGCTACCTGAACCTAATGCTATGACTTTGGCTACCTGTACAGCAGATGGTCAGCCTTCGGCGAGAATGGTATTACTCAAAGATTTTGATGAACGGGGGTTTGTCTTATTTACTAATTACAATAGCGAAAAAGGACAGGAACTTGCGGTAAATCCCCATGCTGCTTTAGTTTTTTGGTGGGCTGAACTAGAACGTCAGGTGAGAATTGTGGGGACTGTGGAAAAAATTTCTTCAGCAGAATCTGATAGCTATTTTGAAATTCGTCCTGCATATAGTCGGCTAGGTGCTTGGGCTTCTAATCAAAGCGAAGTAATTGCAAGTAGAGAAATTTTAGAAGCACAATTACAGGAGTTTCAGCTTAAATATGAAAATCAGGAAGTTCCTCGTCCTCCTCATTGGGGTGGTTTTCGCGTGATTCCCCAAAAAATTGAGTTTTGGCAAGGAAGATCAAGTCGTTTACATGATCGCTTGCTATATACTCGTTTAAATGATGGAGAATGGCAAATTGAGCGGTTATCACCTTGATTTAATATTTGATGTCAGCATTCAGCTATCAGCAGTAATAGTAGAGAAAAGGAAGTAGTTATTTCCTGAAAGTTATACACATTTAACATTCTGTATTTCCGGATTGAAAACTGATAGCTGAAGACTGAATGCTTAAATGATAATTAATAGGAAGATCCTGATCAGAGTAAAAAACGGTGATTATTAATTAATAATTCAGTATAAGTTAACTACCCCAAATTATCTTTAATATATGTTTCTTAATGTACAGTTAGATTATACTGGATCTGTATATAATAAGCATGACTTATCAGAAAGACCGACATAGATATAGTAGTTATCAGGTCATTAAGTAGGTTACAGCGGTTTCCGCTCTTATGAGGTACAAAGTTGAATCATGAAACTCTTGTAGTGCGGGCATACTTCGACCCTTCGACAGGCTCAGGGCATCGCAAGCTCAGTACAAGTCTTGCCCGCTAGATATGTACCTCATAACACCGGGAAGTGCTGTAGCGTTAAAAATTGTCGTTATGGCAAGGGAACAGAAAAGAGGTTTTGGGCAACTTGACTTTTCCTTACATATTTAGTTTTTTTTTCATTCACCTACTTAGATGATTAATCTTTCTTTGCTGAAATGTATTTAAGTTTTGATACACATTTTTAACTTTATGCGAATCATACATATATTAAATCATGTCCAGGAAATCGGTAATGGTATTGTTAATGTAGCTGTGGATCTCGCTTGTTTACAATCCCAATCTGGTGATGATGTAGCAGTAATTTCAGCGGGAGGGGGATACGAAAAATTATTAAATCAATTTGGTGTTAAACATTACGGAATTAACCAAAGTCGTCAGCCAATAACAATGATTAAGGCGGCGATCGCTTATCGGAAAATTGTGCAAGAATTTCAACCAGATATAGTTCATGCTCACATGATGACTGGTGTGGTGTTAGCGCGGGCTTTGAGATGGGAAAATAGATATATTTTAGTGGCTACTGTCCATAATGAATTTCAACGGAGTAGTGTGTTGATGGGTTTAGCTGACCGAGTAATTGCTGTTAGTAAGGCTGTCAAAAATTCGATGGGACAACGGGGAATTCCTGAACATAAATTACGGGTAGTTTGTAATGGGACATTGGGTAGTCCTCGAACTCGGAAAATATCCGATTATCAACCTTTAAGTTTACAAAATCCGGCGATAGCTACTGTAGCAGGAATGTATAAAAGAAAAGGCATTACTGAGTTAATTGCGGCTTTTGAAGAAATTGCTCAGGATTTTCCCCAAGTACATTTATATTTGGTGGGAAATGGTCCAGATAAACAAGTATTTGAGTCTCAAGCCCAAGCAACGGCTGTTAGTCATCGGATTCACTTTGAAGGGTTTCAGGCTGAACCCCAACGTTATTTACTAGCCTGTGATATTTTTGTCTTGGCTTCCCACCGTGATCCCTGTCCCTTGGTGCTTTCAGAAGCGAGGGAAGCAGGGTTGGCGATTGTGGCCACTGAGGTAGATGGTATTCCAGAGGCGTTAGATAATGGTAAAGCGGGGATATTAGTGCCGGCGCAGGATAGTCATCAGTTGGCTAAGGCATTAATAAAATTATTAAGTGATGCAAATATACTTCAGGAATGGAAACAGCGATCGCAGGAAAATCTAGAATGGTTAAATGTTTCCCGTGTACACCAAGAAACATTGGCTGTATATGAAGAATTAGAGATTGCTGAGTTTTCTCCATCTACTCAACCTGATTAATATTGGTCTTACCCATCGGATATTGAGTGCATCATGTAGCAATGTATAGAAGCAGGGAATAATAAATAGGGTTAGTAGTGTAGCTAAAGATAGCCCGGAAAAGACGACTATTCCCAAGGGTTGCAGAAATTCTGACCCTTCCCCAATTCCTAAAGCCAAGGGAAACAGACCTAAAACAGTGGTAATAGTGGTCATTAAGATTGGTCTGAGGCGTTGGGGTGCAGCTTGTAAAATAGCGGTGCGACGGTCAATTTTTTCCTGTTCTCGAAGTTGGTTCGCCAGTTCGATCATGATAATGGCGTTGTTAACAACAATACCGATTAATAAGACCGCACCAACTATCACTGTTGCGCCAATGGCAGTTTTAGTGATGTAAAGACCGAAAATACCCCCAGCTAATGCTAGAGGAATAGTGAAAATAATCACTAATGGATCAATAATGGAGTTGTATTGTACTGCCATGACCACAAATACTAAAAAGGCGGACAATCCTCCTAAAAGTAGTAGAGATTGTTGCAATTGTTGATTAGATTCAATGGCTGCACTGGGTAAAATGCTAATACCTTCAGGTAAATCTAGACTGCTGAGGACTTGGTTTACTTGGGAAATGGCTGAACCAAGACTAGCGCCTTCTGTTAAATTTCCCGCAATTAAAAATACTCGTCTTTGGTTAATGCGCTGAATTTCTCCTGGTGCTTTACCTGTGGAAATTTGAGCAACATCACTCAAGCGAATTTGATGATTGTCATCTACAAATAAAGGTAATCTTTCTAATTGGGAAGTCGTTTGTAATAATGCTTCATTTAATTGCACTCGCACATCTACTAAACGATTATCGCGTTGTAATTGAGTAGGAATACTACCTGTAATTGCAGTTTGAATTGTGTCGCCAATATCTTTAGCATTTAAACCCACATTGGCAACTCGTTCCCAGTCTGGTAAGATTTGAATTTCCGGTTGCCGACTATCGGCATCAGGACGGAATCTCACTGAGGTAATTTGCTCATCTAAAGTTGCTAAAATTTGCCGACCAGTTGCTTCTAAAGTTTGTGCATCATTGCCTTGGAGAATGATATCAATATCAGCATTTCGCACTGGAGAGTTATTAAGAATTAAACCGCGAACTTGCCCAGCAAAAAGACGTAGACGAATATCTACTAAATTGAGTTTTTTGAGTTTATCGGTAACTCTTTCTACAAATTTATCTACATTACTGCCTGATTTGAGAGTAATGGTACTAGAACTTCGCAAAGGGTTAGAGTTGGTATTACTGCCAAAAAGAAAACCACCAATTGTCGAAAATACATATTCTGTTTCTGGTTGGTTGCGGAGAATTTCATCTACCGCTTTCATAACTTTTTGGTTTGTTTCTAGGGGTGTACCGGGGGGAAATTGAGCGAATAAAGATGCTTGTCCGGTGTTGATACGGGGAAGTATTTGCTGGGGAATTTGAGGAGCCATCCACATACTACTACCACCTAAGATAATAATAGCGATCGCAATGATTAATAATCTATGCTGCACTGCCCAATTTAAATTTCTAGCATAACCATTTGTGGCGGCGGCTAAGTTGCGATTAAACTGCCGCAATAGCCAAAACTCATTAATGCGACTTGACCATTTAATCGCAAATAATCGAGAAGCTAACATTGGTACTAAAGTGAGGGCAACGAGTAGTGAAGCACCAACAGCAAAACTGATGGTCAAAATTAACTCATTAAAGAGTAATGAGATAAATCCGCCGATGAACAAAAATGGTAAGACAGAGATTAAATTGGCAGCAGTTGAGGCAATTAACGATGATTCTACCTCTTGAGAAGAAGCGATCGCTGTTTCAATCATCCGCTCAGGTGTTAATCTAGTTAAATTGGACTTGCCAAAAGTATTTTCAGTATTAACTGCAATATTTTCTAAAATCACCACTGAAGTGTCAATTGCTTGCCCAATTCCCAGTGCTAAACCCCCTAAACTAAACACATTTAAAGATAGGTTAAACTGTTTCATTAAAATCAGTGCTGCCAGGGTACACAGAGGAATTGACAACGAAATAATGAACGCTTGCCGCAACGAACCTAGAAATAACAATACCGCTGCTGCTGCCAATAAAGCTCCAGAAACCGCAGCATTAGTAACATCAGCTAAGGAATTGCGGATAAATTTTGACTCATCTAATGTTGGTGTTAGGGTTGCTTCTCGCGGAATTAAACCAGATTTCTGGAGTTCTTCTAATCGTTTTTTGACACTATCAACTACACTCACGGTATTAGCATCTGGTTGTTTTTGAACACTGACTTTTACTGATTCTTCTCCATTCAATAAAACATATATCCGTTGATTTTCTGCACCATCAATAACTTCGGCAAAGTCCCGCAGGTAAACGCGATTTTTAATATTAGAGTTAGGAACAGAAACCTCAAATAACAGATTATTAATTTCTTCCGCATTTTTGAAACGTCCCACAGTTCGGGTTAAAGCTTCGGAATTTTGCCCTAAAATTCGACCTCCAGAAATATCTTGATTCCGGTTTTTTAATTCATTGAGAACGTCATTTAAACCAACACCTAAAGATTGCAATCTTTCTAAATTAAGATTTACCTGAACTTCTTCCTGAACTCCTCCTGATACATCTACTACCGCCACTCCTGGAACTACATTTAATTCCCGCGCTAATTCTTCTTCGGCAAATATCCGCAAATCCACACCTTTAAGAGTAGGTGAAGTAATGGCAAATTCATAAACTGGTAATTGAGAAGGATCGATTTTGAATATGCGCGGTTCGCCAATTGTATCTGGTAATCTATTTCTAGCACGATTAAAGGTAGCTGTAGCATCATTCAATGCTTGATCAATATTTCCCCCTGGTTGGAAATATAAATCTAAATTGATGTTCCCTTCACGGGTTTGGGAAAAAACTTGTAATACTCCTTCCGTTGCACTAAAAGATTCTTCTAGAGGTTTAGTAATTTCATCTACTGCTACTTCTGGAGAAATTCCCGGTGCTTCTATGCGGACACCAATCCGAGGATAGGTAATTGATGGTAATAAATCTACTGGTAATCGGAGGGTGAAAAATACACCCATGACTATCACAGCTAAGGTTAACATGAGTGTGCCAATATGTTGGCGAATGGAAATAGCACTCAAACTAAATCCATTATTTGTATTTGCTTGTTGCATATAATAATCTGATTTGATAATTTATTGGTAATGGGTAATGGGTAATGGGTAATAGAGATAAGATTCTTTCTATTGACAACTGACAACTGACAACTGACAAATTAACTACTTTTCCGATAACATTGATAATTTAACAACTGCGCCATCTTTCAATGGTTTACTACTGCGAACAACATAACTTTCTCCTGGTTGTAAGCCTGATAAAATTTCTATTTTGCCGTTAGCGATTTTTCCTAAAGATACTGGACGTTCTTTAACTGTAGTTTTTTTATCTGTTTTTTCAACTACGAAAAGTGTAGAGTTAGTATTTTCTAATTGTGGTTTTTTGTCTTGACTACTAATTGCGGTTTCTGGGACAACTACACGCTGTTTTGTTTGGCTGTTAAAGCTAACTCTTGCTAATAGCCCACTACCAATTTTCCCCCCAATGTTGGGCATAACAATTTCTATGGGGATTAACCGGGCTGTGGTATCGGCGGTAGGAGAAATGCGGGATACTTTTCCAGTAAATTTTTCATCAGGAAAAGCATCTAATTTAATTTCTACAGATTGCCCAACTTGAATTTTTCCTAATTCTAATTCCGAAACTTGGGCGACGACTTTAACACGACTAAAATCGGCAACTTTTAAAACTTCGCTCCCAGGTTGTAATAAATTTCCTGGTTCTGTGACTTTTTCCGTGACTACACCGGTAATTGGAGAAATTAAGCGGGCATAGGAACGACGTTCTTCGGCTGCACTCACTGCTGCTTTTTGGGCAAATACTCGACCTTGGGCAGCGGCTACGGCTTGCTTTTCTGTACTAACTTGTGCAGTGGCAGCGCGGAGGGCTTGGGCGGCGGTTCTGGCTTTGGTTTGTGCCTGTTGGGCGTTTTGTTGGGCGATCGCCCCTTCTTTGTATAATTGTGTTAATCTCCGGGAATCTGCCTGTGCTTGGACTAATTCTAGTCGGGCTGTTTCCACTTGGGCGAGAGCATTACTTACTTGAGTCTGCGCTCTGGCTACTTCTGATTCAGTGGTGGCTAGTTGTGCTTCTGCTTGTTTTACTGCGGTGAGTAAGAGGGTATCGTCCAATTGACTGATGATTTTACCCCGTTGGACTGTATCACCAATATCTAAGTTTAAAGCGATGAGTCTGCCTTCGACTTGCGATCGCACAGAAACAATCCGAAAAGGGGCAGTATTACCAATATACTCTGGTTGGGGGCTGAAAGAATTAGTGCGAGCGATCGCTACATCTACAGCAGTTTCTCGGCTCTCTCTTTGGGGTCTTTGGGATTGTGCTTCCGCTGATTCTTTTGGCAATGAACCACAACTGGCTGTTAATAGTGCTATTCCTAACATTGATGGCGTAAATATACGTTGTGCTAGAACTAACATTCTTCTATCCAAAATCATTAATTTTGCTCCTATTCAGATTTTTAGAGTTAATTGTGATTTGTTGATCACAGATAAATTTTTACTAAGTATGTTTTGAACATAGATGTATATATTTTCTTACTCTTTGGAAGTATAAACTTAGTATAAAGATTTTTCATAAATTTGCACGTTACTAAAGTCATGCTTTATGCCATATTCTCAAGAAAAGAACAAAAAAAGAGATTCTTCAACCCACATTCTACGCGCACTGGGTATTGATCCAATTGATTAAATGTGCGTTTTCTAAAATTGTTGTAGAGATGTTTCATGGAACGTCTCTACTTTTTTCACCAGATGTCTAATCAATCCCAATTGGCAAATTCATCACTAATATTGCGAAGTAGGGCAGTGATTTGAGTGCGTCGGGTTTCAAAGTTAGCAGCAATGTAAATTAACAAAATACCAACTAATAAACCAACAATCCATTTTAAGAAAGAATAACTCAGACTGAAAATTACTAATTGGTAAATGCTAGTAATTAAAAAAGTACCTGTACCAACATAAAGAAAAGCGCGGACTTTTAAACCTAAGCCAGCGAAAATAGTAATCAGACTAAAAACACCAGGGATAAAAGGCAGATTTTGATAAAACAAAATTGTCCAACCGCAAATTAAACCACTTCCTAACATTCGCAAACTGTGACGGAGAGGTTTGGTTGTTGATAATTTTAGTTGTTCATCTATTTGGGCAATATATAGTAAAGATAAACCAATTGGTGTAACGTACCAAAGAGAATCTCTGAAGTTTAAATCATTAAACCAAGTAAATAATGCCCAATCAATTAATATTAAACTGATATATGTAAACCGGATTTGTGTGGCAGCGTTAGCTAAAAAGACGTAGTAAGCAGCAACGATAATTAAAGTAATAGGATAGGTTGTTAGTCCCGTTGTTCCTACAATAATTAATGGGAGAATGTATGCTGTGCGTTGCCAAGGCGTTTTTGACCAACCTAATCTTTGCCAAGGTAGGATATATAGGAAGTAGGCAAATAGGCAGGATATCGCCCCATTCCAAGGTAGTAATTGCTCAAATATTAATCTCCCTATTGGTAAATTTTGTAAATAAATACCAATAATTCCTACTTCTATTAAACCTAAATAAACCCAGATTTCTTGATTTGTTTCTTGGGAATTTTCTTTTCCTTGCCAAATCGCATAGCGAACTAAAAATAATCCTGTTCCTAATACGATAGACGAGTTAATTTGGATAGGTAAAGTCATAGCAAAAAGGAATAAAATACTACTCCAAACCCAATGAAGATGGGCAATATTTTTTAATTCTTGAGAATTTAAACCCAGATAACTAATCAGCCAGGGTGTAAGGATACGGTAAGCATACATGATGCTAGTACCAAGGGCTGACATGGCAATTAAACCATCACCTAAAGCCTCTCCTTTAGATAGGGACATTTGATAAAATAGGAGTTCGTAGGCGGAAATTGATAGGCCGATAATACCAAAATAAAGGAGGGGTTTAAATGCTTCCCTACGTCTTCCTACCCCAATCATAATTAAGGCTACACCCAAGGAACAAAAACCTGTAAAGTTAGCAAAGGTATTTAATCGCAAAATGACGCTAAATGCACCATATATTAGAGGGAGAATATGAAAACTATTGGGTAATGTTTGTAATTGATGTTTGCGTCGCCACCATTCACCAAATAGCTGAGTTGTTAAACCGAGAATGATGTTTGCTATGGCGATTCTAATGATTGAATGTTCGCCAAATCCTAATATTTCGGCTGTTAATAATTCTAAACACCAACCAATTCCATAAAATGCTGCTTCTTTAGATTGTCCCCAACTGCGATAGACAATTGCCCCTAAAATTATGGCTGTGGTGATAATATAGAAATATTCGGTTTTGATAGTTCCTTGATAAATTAAGCTGGAGTGCAAAGTTAGGGCTGATAGTTCTATTGTACATAATGCGATCGCCCATTTATCACTTGCGGCTGCATAAATTATTGCCAATTCTGTACCTTTGCGTAAAAGTACACCACGCCATAGCCATAAACTCAGTATTGTTAATGCAGTAACGACAAACCAACCTGATATTTTTAATTGGATTAAACCAAATACACCTTCACCTAATAATGCAGTCAAGAAACTTAATCCAAAACCAATGATTATTCCTGCATATATTTGGTTTCTTAAATAGCGAGTATGGACTAACATTACCGCTATACCCACACCCAAACCGATTAATCTTATTCCTGGTAATGGTAAAGTTAATAATTGAGAAATCCCTACAGCGAAGACACTTAAAAACCTGTTAGTGGTGCGATTTGGTTCAGTGTTACGAATAGCTAAACCTGTTAATGCTAAAGGTGTAATTAACCAAATTATGCCTAAAGAGTTTTGATTTTGCCAA
Organism: Dolichospermum lemmermannii CS-548; assembly: GCF_028330815.1. Taxonomy (NCBI): domain Bacteria; kingdom Bacillati; phylum Cyanobacteriota; class Cyanophyceae; order Nostocales; family Aphanizomenonaceae; genus Dolichospermum; species Dolichospermum lemmermannii. The sequence goes on along the minus strand of NZ_JAQMTJ010000197.1, from coordinate 23,617 downwards.
TTACCAGCCCAATAATTTTGAGCATTTACCCATAATAGAGAAAAACTGATTGCAGCTAATACTAAACCAATATACCATGCACTCCGTCGCGTTATGCCTTCACCAAGACTAAATCCCCATTCAGCTATCATGATAGCTAATAAGATACCAGCCCAAATTTCTTGATTTAAACTTGGTAAAAACCAATTAATGCTAGAAATTAGCGTCAATACTCCCATACCATGAGTTAAGTATATCAAGGGAGGAGAAAAAGCTGCACGACGTTGAATAAATGTGGCTAGAGTAATAGTAGATAATAAAAAATTAGCCGTTCTTAATGTCGGATTTACTAAGCTAATTATTGTTAAACAAATCCCTAAAAATAAAGTTAGATATTCTCCAAAATCTGCCAATTCTTGATTTTCTTGATCATGTAATTTATCTGTTAACCATAACATTAATATGATGTAGGGAAATAAAGCAATACTCAATAATACCCAAGGTTCATTTTGAGAATTGGTTAAATGGGTAGCGGTGCTAATTAGTAATGTTTTTAATTCATTAGGAATTAATCTCCAACCTAGCCAAATTGTCTGTAACCCAATTAAGAAAATAGCTAAAAAATCTTTTTGTAAATTATATCTTTGTAACCGACGACTAAAAACCCACAAACTTAAAATGCTGACTATTATAGCTTGGACTGGTTCTGTTATGACTGAAACTAACCAACCTAATAAAAGTAAACTTCTTCCTAATTCTTCCCAAAGGATAGAAGGATTTGTAGAAGAATTTTTTTCTGATAACCAAATTACTAAACCACCGCAAATCCCAATTGCTAAACCTAATTGAGTAATATTAACTCCAGCTATAAAAATAGCCCTTGTCAGTAAAGTTAATAAAGCGTAAATCAGGAAAGTAAAATATAAACTAATTCCCCATTGTGGAGTTTCTGTATTTGTATTTTCTTGGGGTTGGTTTAATTGATTGTAAACAGTAATAGTAGTTGTTCCTATCATTGCTAAATAAACAGCAATTAGGGGAAAATTTGATAACTTCCAACCCCAATGTAAATAACTCAACCCGATAATATTGATTAAAGGTAATTTACCACTGGGAAAATTAGTAATAATATTCCTGTTTTGACAAAGTTGATTAGTAATAAATGTGAGAGTCAGAGATGCAATTCCCATCACAACTAAGTTTAATGGATTTTGCCACAAACTAAAGCTATCCATTGCCCAAAAGTTGATAGGCACTAATAACAATGTGACTATTAATAATGTCTGTGCAGTTAACCTTAAATTGCTTTGTTTACCCGCCCAAAATGTAAATCCACAAAAACTCAAAGTATACGCAAATAAAACCCCATACTGTCCAACTGCGGGGAATCTTTCCCACTGACTTGCAGCGAGAACTCCGGAAGAAAGCACTACTAAAAATACACCCAAAAACAGCAACCACCGCACACTTAATTCTTCACCAAAAGATTGCAGCATCGAATTAACAAAACTGGGTTTCGTAGGTGGTTTTGTTATGGGTGGTAAAGTTGCAATTAACGGTCTTTTTGCTGCTGTAGGAGGTCTATAAATTACTTCTGGTTCAGATTCAGTCTCAGGGGTAAATACTACGGTACAAATGAGATATTGACGGGCTATTTGTTTAACTTGATCATCAGATATTAAACCGAGATTTAATAAGTCATCTAATCCTAATAATAAGTGAGGATGATTCGATGGTATTTTAATGGGAATTTTCTGCGATGCTTCAAAAGGTGATGTCATAATCTGCAACCCTGTAAGTATATATAAAAATCTTCTATTTCAATGATTACTAAAATATATCACTCACATTAATACTCACATCAGGAAAAGCCAAGATTGATAAATTTTGATTTTTCACCAATTAAGTTTATTTCACTACATAGATATAACTACCATTATTTTTGGCAATGTACTAAATGTTTAAATTCAAAAGATTTGCCTGATCTATGGAGTATTTTTAATTTTGAAGCCAAATTTTGATTGGGGTAAATTCTATTAACATCAAAACGTGTATTTGTTTTTTGCGTGATGTTTTTGATGCTTATAAAGCGACAATCGTAATCTTTAAGAAAATTTGGATGATCCCAAAATGACTTACCAATTTCTCGACAATAAGCGATAAAACACTGCGCCCCTTGAAGTTGTGCAATAATATCTTTCATTTCTCCTCCTTTTCCCGCCTTCATTTCAATACAGAGAATTACCTTTTTCTTGCCAGTATCGGCAATGATAATAAAGTCTGCACGTTTACGCTCACCTCTATTTCCCTTAAAAATTGTATCAAGTGACTTAAATTCCTCTGGATTGATAATTATGACATTATCATCATCCGGCATCCCACGAATAGTTACATAGTAATTGGGGGGTTTAGGCTCTCTGAGTATGACCTTATTCCGTCTGTCAAGATCATTTTCTAACGATACTGTAGCGGTTTCCTGAATCATTTCTTTGAGGATAGCAATATCAGACATTACTCCTCACTCCAAACAATTGCTTCCTGAATCCGATTCATCGTTTCGATTGTTATATCAAAACTTCTAGCTTCAATACCCAATTCTGGGTTTATATCGGCGGGTGTAAGAGTTTGACATTTAGTTTTTCTGGTGTTTCCCTCTAGTTTCATATCTGTTTCTTCTGCAATATAAACTTTTATTTTTTCAGCAGCAATCAGTTCTTCTGTCCGATAACCTTCTTGTGCGGCAATTCGCTGGAGATGGGGTTTATCATGATTAAGCATGATTAGAGTATTCAGTTCTTTAACGATGTAATCGCTGTGGGTAGTGATAAAAACCTTAATACCCACGTTAACCAGTCGAGCAAAAAGTCTGGCTACTCGGCGTTGATTTTCAGGGTGTAGATTTAATTCTGGTTCATCTACCATCAATAAATCACCATGTTCAGCTTCGTGTTTCAGATAAAAGCCAATGTCTAATAAAGAACGCACGGCACTAGAACTTTCATCCATAGAAAGCTTAACTTTTTTACCCTTAGGTACATAATAAAGCTCATCGTTGCGGGTGACAGTATACTCACCACCAATAATATCAGTAAAATCAGCTAATAGATCAGGATATTCATCGGTAATGAAACTATTTTTTTTAACAATGGTTTCAAGTTTACGAGTAAAATCCACATTCGTTTTTATCGGTAGAGCATAATCATCATACTCTTTAAGTAAAAGTTCCATTGTATTAATATTTTCGTCAGCTTGACCAATTTCTTCTAGTAAACGATTTTTTGCAAAATTCAATTCTTTGCGAAAAATGGCCGCACCAGTTCGTTCAGCACTAGCAATAAAAGGACGAGGAAAAAACTGAGCAAAAATAATATCTTTTATAGCATTAGCAATTAGAAACTTAATGAATTCATGCGGTATTTTTACCTTATCTTTTTCAACAAGAAGAGTCACAACTAATTCTGTACTTTCTTCACTTTTAGTGATTGAGAAAATTTCTGCATTAGCTGATCCCATTTTCCGATCAAATTTGTTTTTTAATTTAATATCTTCAGTTTTTATTTCTAAACTGATGTTAAATTCTGTATTTTTAAATCTGTCAATTGGTGCTGCAAAAATTTTCGGTAATTCCTGGGTATATCTCTCACAGGCTTTAATTATAATCTGCTCAGATTTTTTAACATATTCTTGGATATCAATACGAATTACACCGTCAGCAAGAAGTTCCTCAATTTTATCATCGTTGATTTGAATTGAAAGCATTCTTTGCCAAGTATATAAAAAGCCAAATAAAGCATAAGTTGCGTAGGTTTTCCCGGTATTATTACCACCACAAATGATCGTCAAGTCACCAAGAGTAAATTCTGCTTCTCGTAAAGTACCAAGATGTTTAACTTTAATTTTCATATCCGTATTCCTCTAACTATCAGTCATTGACTCGTGCTATCACTCACTAATTATATTATCTCAGATTATGCCTTCCTTTTTCGGGATTTTATTGTAGGTTGAGTTGACGGATATTACCCAATATTAATTAATATTTTTGTTGGGTTGCGCTGTCGCTTAACCCAACCTACATTTTGAGTATATATCTTTTTTGTTAGGTGGCAATTACCCAACAAAATTAAATTCCAGTAGTTTCCGAAATTGCTCCTTGCATTTTCACAAAAGTATCTATTAAAGTCTGCAATTGTTGGTCTGCTTTAAATACTCCTAAACCTCTTGCTGTTACCTTCCCAGGAGAATAAACAAACCTTGCTTTCATGGTGGGAGTTAGGTTCTCTGCTAACAGATTCCAAGCTGGTTCTTCCATTGGTGTTTCTAAAACAATGTGCTGTTTATTCTCTGGTTTAATGCGGCTAAATCCGAGATTTTTGGCTAATTGTTTTAATTCCATAACTCGTAATAACTGACTAGCTGGAACTGGAATAGTCCCATATCTATCAGTCCATTCAGCAGCAATTTGTTTGAGTTCATATTTTGATTTTACTGTAGCTACAGCCCGATAAGCACTCATTTTTTGATCAAGGTCAGTAATGTAAGTTGCCGGAATAAATGCGGTGAGATTAAGGTCAACTTGGGTATCTTCAACTTTGGGTATTTCTTGACCTCTAATTTCTCGAATTGCTTCTTCTAACATTTCCATGTATAAGTCAAAGCCAATCACATCCATTTGACCAGATTGTTCTGCACCTAGCAAGTTTCCCACACCGCGAATTTCCATATCTCGCATTGCTAATTGATATCCAGAACCAAGTTGAGTAAATTCTTGAATTGCTCTTAATCTTTGTCTGGCGGCATCGGATAATTCTCTTTGTTTGGGGTAGAATAACCATGCGTGAGCTTGAATTCCTGCCCGTCCGACTCGTCCCCGCAATTGATATAATTGAGATAAACCAAAACGGTGAGCATCTTCAATTAAAATTGTGTTAACTCGCGGAATATCCAAACCAGATTCAATAATTGTTGTACAAACAAGAATATCAGCGTCATTATTGCCAAAAGTCAGCATAGTTGATTCTAACTCGCTTTCGTCCATTTGACCATGAGCGATCGCAAATCTGCCTCCAGGAACCATTTCCCGCAATTTTGTCGTGGTTTCTTCAATTCCGTCTACTCGCGGAACTACATAAAATACTTGTCCACCTCGATCTAATTCTTGTCGAATTGCACTTCTAATAACATCGGAGTTGAGCGGTGAAAGATGGGTTTGAATTGGTCTTCTGGTGGGAGGTGGTGTGGTAATTAAACTCATTTCCCGAATTCCCGACAATGACATATATAAGGTTCTGGGAATGGGAGTTGCAGAAAGAGTTAAAACATCAACTTGAGTTTTTAAGCTTTTGATTTTTTCCTTTTGATTAACTCCAAATCTTTGTTCTTCGTCAATTACTAAAAGTCCTAAATCTTTAAATTGGACACTTTTACCTAATAATTGATGCGTCCCCACAACTATATCTAATTCTCCCGTAGCCAGTCGTTTTTGAATATTCCGTTTTTCTTCCGCACTGCGAAACCGATTCAGTAAACCCACATTTATAGGATAAGGGGCAAAACGTTCTTTAATTGTGTGATAATGTTGTTGAGTTAAAATTGTTGTTGGGGCTAAAAGTGCAACTTGCTTTCCTGCGGTAACAGCTTTAAAAATCGCCCGAATTGCCACTTCTGTTTTCCCAAAACCCACATCTCCACATACTAACCTATCCATCGGTCTTTCACTTTCCATATCCCGTTTCACATCTTGTACCGCTTTGAGTTGATCTGTGGTAGGTTGGTAAGGAAAAGAATCTTCCATTTCTTCTTGCCAAGGCATATCATGAGGATAGGAAAAACCCTGTTGTTGAGAACGGGCTGCATACAATTTTAATAAATCTACCGCTAATTTCTTAATGGCTTTGCGAACTTTACTCTTCGTATTTTCCCAAGCTTTTCCGCTCATTTTATGTAATTCTGGGGCTTGATCTCCACCAGTGCGGAAACGAGATAAAGAACCAACTTGGTCAGCCGCAACTCTTAACAAACCATCTGCATATTGAACAACTAAATAATCACGGGTTTCATCATTAATTGTCAGACTTTCTAATTTGACAAATTTACCAATTCCATGACTACGATGAACTACATAATCTCCCTGACGTAATTTGTTAGGATCAACTTGTTTAGATGTCGCTTGACGACGTTTGCGGACATAGCCAAAATTAGCTAAGGAATGTTGTCCATAAAATTCTCTATCGGTGACAATAACCAACCGATAAGAAGGTAAAATACAACCTTCTAATTCTGCTAAACCGGAATATTTAAGGGCAATTGGAATATGATTAATTTGCAGTTTATCAATAGCTTGATAATCACGAGGATTGGGAATAAACTGCGCGGGACAATCATGTTCTTGCAGAAGAGAAACAGAACGGGAAGGTTGAGCCGAAAGTATCCAAACTGCAAAATTGCGCTCCCGTTCTTTTCTAATTGTTTCCCCTAATTTTGCAAATTGATGAGGTGTAACAGGTAAAGGTCTACTAGCTAAATTCAGTCCACTATTTTCTTCTGATAATTCCGATAAATATAACTTCCTAAAATTGCCAATTTCCGCTATACACTCATCAAAGTTTCGATGAATTTTCGGTAATGCAACTGACAACTGTACTGGCGAAGCATTTGGAAGATAAATTATCGGTGGTTGCAAAAAATGGTCTTCTAAATGCTTCTCCCCTACTGACCACTGACTATTAGCATTTTCCACCCAGCGATCGCTATGAGCATAACATTGTTCTAGTTCATCAATGGCGACAAGAGTATTTTCAGATAAATAATCTAATAATGAAGCGGGTTTTGCAAAAGCCAACCCCAAAAACCGCCGACTTCCTTCTAATGTTCCTAACTCTGAAGAAATTCCCTGGAACGTCTCTACATTTGGTAGATCTTTCAGTGCATCTGAAATAATAGGTGCAAAACTTGTCGGGGTGAGAGTAATTTTTTCCACCTTATCCAAAGCAGAACGTTGGGTAGCGGGGTCAAATTCTCGAATTTGTTCAATTTCGTCGCCAAACCATTCCAAGCGCACAGGCAACTCTGAGGACACAGGAAACACATCCACAATATCCCCCCGTCTACTCCATTGTCCCTCAGTTTCCACCAGAGGAACTCGTTCATATCCCAAAAGAGTGATTTTTTCCCCAAACCCATCTAAATCAAATTCCATCCCTTTTTCTAAGGTTACACAAAATGATTTAAACGCTTCCGGAGGTGGCAAATGTGGCTGTAATGCCCCCACAGTGGCAATTATGGCAGTTTTTTGCTTTTGTAACTGACCATTTACCAAATCCGCTAAAACCTGCATTTGACCCCAACTTAACTCATTTTCAGGGTCAAAAGGTTCATAGGGAGAAGCTTCAGACGTTGGGTAAAAATGCACAGTTTTCCAGCCCATTGCTTCCATTTGGGCGAAAACCCGGCCAGCTTCCTCTAGGGTGGCACAGACGACGCACAAATCCTGATCTTCATAGTTTGCTAATGCTGAAGCTACCAGTCCCTTAGGTAGTCGAGAAATCCCATTTAACCGCAATTCCCGTTGTTTGTTGAGTTTGGTAATTAGTTCGGCGGTAAGAGGCGATCGCGCCAAAGCACGCACAATAGAAGAAAAGGCCATATATTTCAAATATCTTACGCTAAAAAAGGAAGTCGCTGCTGATGTCAAAATCTAAAAGCAGTTTATATTAGCTATTTTAAAAGTTTTAATCGCACTCTAGAGGATGATTCCCAAAGAATCAAGCTTAACTACTAATAGATAGAAGAAATATAGCTACTACTTTGTGTATAGTCAAATTATTCAGAGAATTACCTAAAATAATGGATACTAATAAAATGTCTAAATAAACTGGATTTCTCATCTCTGTATACTTTTACTCTTTATACCAGCAATTTTAAAAATGTCTTCCTTCACGTTTGAAATTTTAACGATTTTGGTGCTAATTTTCGCTAATGGTGTATTTTCCATGTCGGAAATGGCCGTAGTCTCAGCCCGGAAAGTTAGACTACAGCAGTTAGCCAATCAAGGAGATATCAACGCAAGGGCTGCATTAAAACTCGCAGAATCTCCCAACCATTTTTTATCTATTGTCCAAGTAGGGATTACACTCATTAATATCCTTAATGGTGTCTTCGGTGGTGCTACCATTGCCAAAAGACTGGAAGAGTATGTGAAATTAGTCCCAGTTTTAGCGAATTATAGCAATGCGATCGCCTTTGGGGTAGTGGTATTACTAATTACCTATTTTTCCCTGATTGTCGGTGAACTCGTCCCCAAACGTCTGGCTTTAAATAACCCTGAAAAAATCGCGGCTTTAGTAGCTATCCCCATGGGGACTTTAGCAAAAATAGCTTCACCTATAGTTAAAATTTTGAGTGCTTCTACGGATTTGGTATTGCGAATTTTGGGAATTACACCCTCTGCTGAACCCCAGGTTACAGAGGAAGAAATTAAAATACTCATAGAACAAGGGACAGAAGCGGGGACATTTGAAGAAGCCGAACAGGACATGGTAGAGAGAGTTTTCCGGTTAGGCGATCGCGCCGTCACCTCTTTTATGACACCCCGTCCTGATATAGTTTGGTTAGACTTAGACGACTCTCCTGAAGAAAATCGCCACAAAATGGTGGAAAACGGCTATTCTCGCTATCCAATTTGTCAAGAAGGATTAGATAACGTCCTGGGAATTATTCCTGTCACCGACTTATTAGCGAGAAGTTTACGGAATGAACCCTTTGACTTAACACTAGGATTACGTCAACCCGTATTTGTCCCGGAAAGCACCCGCGGTTTAAAAGTTTTAGAATTATTCAAACAAACCGTTACACACATGGCTTTAGTTGTAGATGAATATGGCGTAATTCAAGGCTTAGTCACTCTTAACGACATTATGAGTGAAATCGTCGGTGATGTTCCCGCAGAACCAGGACAAGAAGAACCCCAAGCTGTACAACGGGAAGATGGTTCTTGGTTAGTAGATGGAATGTTAGGAATAGAAGAGTTTTTAGAACTATTTGATCTGGAAGAATTAGAAACTGAAGAAAGAGGAAATTATCAAACATTAGGCGGTTTTGTGATCACCCATTTAGGACGGATTCCCGCAGCCGCTGATCATTTTGAATGGGATAATATGCGGTTTGAAGTTATGGATATGGACGGAAATCGGGTTGATAAAGTGCTAGTTGTACCCAAAGGAATGGGTAATGGGTAATAATTACAATTCTTTAACAAAAATGGCAAAATCTGTAGTTAGATTCTAGCTATAATTTATGTAACCTTAATGCCGTTGATGTTTATGAACTTTCCTCTACAAATACAACGAAAGATAGAAAAATTAGCAAGCAGTCAGGGAATCTCAACGGAACAGTTTATTTTGCAAGCAGTTGCAGAAAAAATTGATGCTTTGACTCAGCAAATGGCTGAAGGAAATACGGAAATAAACTTACAAACAACTAATATAGTTCCTTCTAACCAAGCAAATGTATATCGAAAAGAGGGGATTTTGGTTGTAGATGCGGAATTATCAGAAAACTTTGGTTTTAATAAGTTTATAGATGAGTTGAGGGAAGAAGAAGCATCTAATCTTTCTCTCCTTTAGCAGCTAAATAGTTGTATTATTTACAGCAGTAATGTAAAATTTAAGTTGTTACCAGAAAAAATTATGTTTACGCAAGTTACACTTAAAAACTTTAAAACCCATAAGCTAACTACTATAGACCTTCATCCAGTCACCTTATTGATTGGTAATAATAATTCAGGTAAGTCTAATTTTCTAGAGGGCATACAACACTTCTGTCGGCTTGTAAAAGGAGGCCTTCCTAGAAATCCAAACAAACCAGTTAATCTCTACAGTGACTTATATGCTTATCGTTATAGACTAGCTACTGATAGATCAATGGGATTTACTATACATTGGCATAACTCCAATGGAAGTATTATTTATGAAATAGAATTGCATGAATATAGAAATTTTGAAAACCTTGTTAGTTGCAACTGCAATGAGAAAATCATAATTAGACTAGATAGTAATAATGAGGAAATAATTACAAGTGGAGATGATTATCCAAGCAATTTAATGGCTTTACAGAAAAAAATTGTAAATGACACATCTTTGCCAACAAGAGAAAAACAATTATGTAAAGACTTTTTTTTGGACTTTGTGAATACATATAGTTATCACTTCCAACCTGCTTTTCTTAAAGGTTTATTTGAAGATGATAAAATTCGTGATATTGATGAAATAGAAAAAAATGATTTCAATAAAATTCCTTGTGAATTAGGTAATACAGGTAGTGGTTTGCAAGCAGTAATTAAATATATTAAAGAAAAAGAAGAACGAACTTTCACAAGATTTATAGCCTTAATGAGACGATTTGAAAATAACTTTCAAGGTGTTCGTTATAATTATGATATTTCCAAACTATTTTGGCTGTTTGATTTTGGAAGAACAGGAATTGTAGAAGAATTTTTACCAGATTCTGTTTCAGATGGATTCATGAAAGCAGCAGCTATTAGTCTTCTCGCTTCTCTTTATAGACCCCCAACTCTGATTCTTTTAGAAGAGATTGAAAATGGTGTAAATCCTGGTAATATTCAAGAACTGATGCGTTGGATTTGGCAAATGACATCTCCAACTTCAGAAGGTTTCATATCTCAGTTTATCATTACTTCCCATAGTCCATCTGTTTTACGTGAGTTCCATAATCATTTAGATCATGTTTATACAGTTCGCTTAGAAAAACGTAATAGAACTAGTGATGTCAGAAATCTAAATACATCCCTGGAAACCCTTGTAGGTATAGGTACTGTAGAAGGTGATATAGTAGATGATGAAACTACAGGTAAAAAGATAGTTGAGATACCAAAGTATCAATTAGCAGAACTTTGGTATTCAGGAACAATTGGGTAATCAGGTAAAATATAATGCTAGAGAGAAATATAGCAATTGTTGGAGATGGTGCTACTGACAGGGCAATTTTTAGAAAAATCTCTGAGTGTATTTTATCTGACGGGGATCAAAATCATGTGACTCTTAATTATATTGAGTTAAGTCGGCAAAACATTCATGATGCTGTAGAAAGATATTGTAAAGAGGTAAATAAAATTAATAGTGGTTGCTATCTAACAGGTGAACAAGCTTCACAATTCAAAAAATCAGTGACAAACACTCTTTATACAGCCTTTACAGAGTTTGAAAAGGAAGTAGGACCAATTTGTAACCGAGATATTTTATTGCTCACTGCTGATACTGAACAGACGCTTTCCGCTCCTGATGACTACTTTAAAGACTGGAGATTCAGCATATCTAAGATATTAGTAGGAAGTATAGAAGAATTTTATCGAGCTAAGGCAAGAGACGGTTATACACACGAACATTTACCTGTAGTAGTTCCAGTCGTCACGTTTCCCTCAACTGAAATATTTATAGCTGCTGCTAAAATAGACCCCAAAAAATTAATTAAGGATGCTTATGGGAAGAAACCAGGAGAATTAAAAACTTTACTTTATGGTACTAAAGAACTTAAAACTCTTAGTGATGAAGACTTTAATAAAAAAGCATTAGATTTTATCAATGCAGAAAGTATAGGCAGGATTTTTCAGAATGTACCTGAATCTCGTACTTTTATTCAAACTTTATCTCTTGGTAAATATTGCATCTAAATTAATATTCAACTAAAATTTCCCTACTCAAAAAAAAATAACCCCCTCTACTATAAGTATGAGGGGGGTTTACAAAACTTAATATCCGCCTTCTTCTTCGTATTCCACCTGTCGTTCCTTGACCTTTTTGGGAATATTCACAGGCTTTGGTGCATCATCCCAAGCATCAGTTTCGAGATCATCATCATAGTCATCATACTGATCTGCGTAGGTCTTTTTAGCAGGCTTGGCTGCGGATCTGGGTGCTTCCTGATAACTATCTCTGACTGTTTCATCACTCCAGTTATCTTCTTCATCTTCATCATACTGAATTGACTCGTAGGAACGGGCTTTCATGACTTGCCGCTGGGGTCTTTCTTCCTCTACGTAGTCTTCTGTCCATTCCTCTTCCTGGGCTATGGGTTCAGGAATGCGAACTTTTGGCCGGGGTGCTTGGAGGGGTACACCGCTAGGTAATTGATTGCTGGGGGCAACTGTGCGGGGGGGCGTATAGCCAAATTCCTCTTCTGCATCTCGTTCCCAAGGGGCTTTACCAATTCCCAGCCGTTCTAAAACGCCTACGGTTAATTGGTTTACTCTTTCTTCAGCACCTTCAAACACAATTAAGCGACTCGGACCAGTGCTGACAACTTCATCTATGGACAGTTCATAGGTACTCAAAAACTGGTCAGGAATTTGCGGTAATCCCAAGGAGGCAATGACTATGGAGTATATTTTACCCGTTTCGCCATTAAATTTAAAGCCTCTCACCTTGCCTAAGACTTCACCTGTTTCGGTGATGACTTCCCAGTTCATCAGGTTACTGAGAATCTCTACTTCCACATCTTCGATGACATCCTCGTTATCAACTAAGATAACATCACCGATTTGGTTAATGGTGTTGAGATACATATTGCGAGGCAAACTAGAAATAGAGATGAGGCTGTCTCGCAGACTAAGTGCCACAACCTCTCTTTGATCAATATCAACCCAGATTTGACTCACGATACCTAACCGCTTACCGTTGTCGCGGGTGATTACCTGAGTGTTTAATATATCTGAACGTCTAACTATTTGTTCTGAAGTCATTCTATAGTTCTTCCTGTTCGCGTAGCGTGCCGTAGGCAATCTCGAATCCGGTTTATGTATATCACTATTTTTAACAGAAATTTGTCAGTTGTCAGTTGTCATTGGTAAGATGAATTTCTCTGGCCTTTCTTCCTCATTGTAAGTTGTCGTGCCAACAAATTCCACCATGATAATTTGATCTCAAACCTTCAAAAAATTTAAACTCAAATCCCTACCATACCTAGTTTATAGTCTTTGACTGTTCATAGCAGCATTGTCACATTTCCACCATTTCGACCTATTGTGGATCAATTAGGACAAATTCATACTTGGCTGTAGTGGATCTTACTTGCACCAATCTGGGACGAGTATAGCGATCGCCAGAAGGTAAGAATTTCACCACCTCTCCTGCTCCCTTTGTCGAAAAGTCTGGATTGCGGAGTGTTGCTTGTAGTTCGCTCCGTGTGCTGGCTTTTTCTAATCCCTGAATAATTGCCCGAGTCGCATCGTAAGCAGTCGCCGTCCGCCAGTTAACTTGACCACCCCAAAGCTTGGTTGCTTGTTTGGTAAAAACACTAGCCTTTTGCATTTGAGGATGCCAGACAACAGGCATTGTTAACCCATTAACATATCCTATACAACTATAACCCTTAATAAATTTGATGAGTATAAGCTTTATTACATCTAACTTGCATATTTTTGAATTGGGAAAAAAGCATAGCGTTGGCGATCGCTATATTGAAGCATAAAAATCAAAAATTATATCGCTGAAGCTCCTTCTCTCTGCCCCTGGAGCGTGTTAGCGAAGCGGGGCGAAGCCCGACAAATTCATCTCTTTAATCACCAACGCTATTTATTTTGTAATATTCCATGATTACCCATTACCTATCACCCATTACCCATGACCCAAATTAAACGTCTTCGGCAAAAATGAAGCGATATAACTCGCTAGGATCTGGTTCAGGGCTGCTTTGGGCAAATTTAACCGCGTCCTCAATTACAGCCTGAATTTTCTTTTCAATATCTTTGAGTTCTGCTTCTGTAGCTAGATTTTGTTCCAGCAAATAAGCAGCTAACTTTTTAATGGGGTCACGAGCAAACCAAAATTCTTTTTCTTCTTTGCTTCGCATTTCGTCTGGGTCAGCTAGAGAATGACCCCGGAAGCGATAGGTCAGAGCTTCAATTAAAGTTGGACCTTCTCCTGCACGGGCGCGGGCTACGGCTTCCTGAGCCACCTGACGCACTGCTAAAACATCCATACCGTCTACTTCCACACCCACCATGTTAAACACACTGGCTTTTTTGTAGATTTCTGGTTGGGAAGTTGCCCGTTCGTGAGACATACCAATTGCCCACTTATTATTTTCTACCACAAAGAGAATTGGCAATTTCCATAAAGCTGCCATATTCAATGTTTCAAAAAATTGACCGTTGTTAGCAGCACCGTCACCAAAGAAGCAAGCGGTTACTTGGTCGGCGGTTTTGTCTCCCAGCACTTCCCGACGGTATTTAGATTGAAAAGCAGCACCAGCAGCCACGGGAATACCTTCGGCTACGAAAGCATAACCACCTAATAGGCGATGTTCAGCCGAAAACATATGCATAGAACCACCGCGCCCTTTACTGCAACCTGTGGCTTTACCAAATAATTCTGCCATGACTTCTCGTGCGGGAACTCCGGCGCTTAAAGCATGAACGTGGTCACGGTAGGTGCTGGAAACGAAATCTTCACCGGGGCGCATTGCACCTTTGACAATGCCGCTACAAACTGCTTCTTGTCCGTTGTATAGGTGGACAAAACCAAACATTTTTCCTCTATAGTACATTTCGGCACATTTATCTTCAAATAAACGTCCTAATGTCATATCTTCGTATAAGCCCAATCCTTCTTCTTTGGTGATTTGGACTGTGGCAGTATTAAATGTGGGTAACGTGCGCTCTTGAGCCATGCTGGTGAAGTATCCCTATTGTAAAAGTTAAAGTTAAGTTGGTTTTAGATAACGTTAGCTATAAATTAGCCAGCGTTGACAAAACTAATTTATCAAGCCTCATTTTATAGGATAGCAATGAGGATAACTGGCTTTCTGCATAGCGATTAACAATTAAGTAAATTACTGGTTAGGAAATAACGAACAACGAACAACGAACAACTGACCACTGACCACTGACAACTTGAATTATTTGCCAATGATTTTGACTAGTCCAATCCCCCCAAAGTATAGTCCTAAAACCGCACCAGCTAAAAGACTTTGGGTCAGAGGATCGGTAGAAGGTGTCAGCACTGCTCCTAAAATTACTGCTGTCATAATTACATAACGCCAACCTTTCAACATGATTTGTGAGGAGACAATTCCCAAGGTAGCGAGCAAAATTTGAATAACTGGAACTTGAAATGCTAGTCCTGTGGTGAATAACAATAACAGCACAAAATCAAAATACTTATCAATTGACCAAAGTTGCTCAACAACATCAGCACCATAATTAATGAAGAATTGTAAAGCAGCGGGAATGAGTGCAATGTCAGCAAAAATTAAGCCGCATACAAATAATACGCTTGAACCTAGCACCACAGGGATGACTAAACGCCGTTCCCGCACGGTGAGGCCAGGAAGTACAAACTGGATAATTTGATAAAGAATGAAGGGAGTAGCCAGGATTAAACCACCGTAAGCAGCAACTTTCATGGAGACAAAGAAAAATTCTCCCGGAGCTAATTGCAGAAATTTAACGCCGTGAGCAGGAACTTCTAGTAGCTGTACTAGGGGTTTGACGAAAATAAAACAACCGATAATACCCACTACTACCACTATGAGGGCATAGAAAATTCTTTGCCGCAACTCCTCCAGATGGTCAAATATGGACATTTCCACTTCACCTGGTAATTCATCTAGCGGGTTAATAGATGGTTCTGGGTCTAAGCCGGGGGAATTTATGGTATCTACGTCTTGTGAAGAGGTCATGAGTAGGAAAAGTGGGAAACATTTGTTAGGCAATCTTCGTTCACTATTTTATAGGGAATCCGCTCGAAAACTTTTGAAGTTGTAAATAATTCACGAAAATAGCCGTATTTATTTTTGGTAGCATTTCTATTTTTATTTTTATTTTTACATTTGGACTTTAATTTTACATCTGTATTAATTAGCACAAAATTTACTTTGTGTATTTCTAAATTATTACTACTTGATACATAAGTATTAATTGCAGATCTTATATCCTTTTATGCAGTATTTTCTAGCTGTATAGCTTGTTAAATCTGGTTTTTTTATGCTTTAAAAAAAATACTCTAAATTTACGATTAAATACAAATGTACTTTAAATTACGTTCTGTTCTATGTTGACGGATAATATTTATATTTGTTTCTGGTCAAAAAAAGATTTTTTTATCCGGGATTTTCCCATAGTAAATGTATACGTATCAAGCACGTTATCTTGTGGTTAAATTAACTCTGCCAGGGGGGTAAGAGTGGATTTGGCCATCACAGATATAACTTTAATCTGTGAATCAATGAAAACAATAACTTGTTTATCTCAGTCTGGGATCAATCAAAGATGTAGTTTGGTAAAGCTAAATATAAATCTTGATTTACTCCTGTAATGACTAGACAAGGATATACTAATGCGCTTTAAGGTTGCATTCTTTGTAGTGTCTTATTTGAGACTATGAACAGATTTTTCTGGCAATTTTTAGAACTATTAGCTGATTAATAAGTTTTCACGATTGATCAAAATAATGTTGCTGATTACGCAATAGAAATCTGAATTGAATTTAGATATGAAAAAAACAATTGGTGTAGGACTAATGGTGTTGTCAGTTTATCTGTGCAATTCCAGTGCTTGTTTTGCAGGAAATAAGCTGTCTAGAGATAATGCTCAAGCAAGAATCGAAAATTATACTCAATCACAGTTAGTGGTTAAGGTCTCTGCTAGAGATGAGCCACAAGGAGATTGTTTACGTAAAGGTACATGCAAGGACTAATATTTTTTGATTACAAAGTAATATTTGTAACCGAGCTTAAATAATTAGCGTTAAGCGAGATTTATCAGATTATCAGATTTTTTCTCAACTTTCAATATTGGATATATTTTGGTTGGCTTCGGTAGAGGGAGTCATCCAGATGTTATCTATGCTTGTTTATCAGGGACTACTACTTTTTTGATTTTGTTCTGAATGTATTCAAGTAAATACTGATTTTGGATTTTCTTGCGTGAAGATGTGAAGAAAAATCTAAAATTAGTTATGTTTCTATACCTGGTTTTTGCGGATATGTTCGGTTTTCCACTGTAAAAGAGATTGTGACAGATCATGTTATGACCATTACAGCGTGAATTAATTTTTTATGCTTCTTAACTTAGAAAGATTTTATCAAGCTTGTAATCCTTCCCGGCCGTTGATGATTGAGAACGTAGACGACCGGATGTATTATATTGATTTTACTTCAGTCCGTGGGGGAAAAATTATTGAAGCTCTGCTGCGGACTATTACAAAGATTTCCCCAAATATACCAACCTGTCAATTATTTACGGGACATTTGGGCTGTGGAAAATCTACGGAATTGCTACGACTCAAGGCCGAGTTGGAAGCGCGAGATTTTCATGTTGTCTATTTTGAGTCTACCCATGTTTTAGAAATGGTAGATATAGATATTACAGATATTCTATTAGCGATCGCGGGTTTGGTCAGTGAAAACTTGGAAGGGATGAAACTGCGTGTCCAACCTAGTTACTTTACTAAGTTGTTTAGGGAGTTGGTAGATTTTTTGCAAACGCCTTTAGAATTGGGGGTAGAAGCGGAATTATCTGTGGGGATTGCCAAAATTACGGCGAAAACTAAAGAGAGTCCTCAGTTACGCAGACGGTTAAGAGACTATCTAGAACCACGCACAGAAAATATCTTACAATCAATTAATAAAGAGCTATTAGATCGGGCTAATTTGGAGCTAAAAGCCAGGGGTAAGAAGGGATTGGTGGTGATTGTGGATAACTTGGATCGAGTGGCGGTTCGTCCTTTACCGTCTGGGCGATCGCTACCAGAATACTTATTCATTGATCGAGGAGAACAATTAAGAAAATTGAATTGCCACATAGTTTACACAATTCCCTTAGCTTTGACATTTTCTAATGATAGTGCGGAACTACAACATCGTTTAGGAGGTGGAGTTGCACCGAAAGTATTACCAATGATTCCCGTGCGGCAACGTTCTGGAGAAATTAATACAGAAGGACTAGGATTAATGCGACAAATGGTATTAGCAAGAGCCTTTCCTGACAGATCACCAACAGATCGTTTAAATTTAGTTACCCAATTATTTGATCATCTAGATACTCTAGATCGTTTGTGTTTGATTAGTGGTGGTCATGTCCGCGACTTATTAGGGCTACTATTTGATTGTTTACGAGAACAAGATCCACCTTTTGACCGCAAATGTGTAGAATTAGTAATCCAAAGACAACGAGATTACCGGGCTAATGCCATTGATCTGGATGAAAGTGAATTAATCTTGCAGGTAATCCAAGATCAACGAGTTAGAGGCAATGTAGAGTACGATATTTTATTACGGAGTTTATTCGTATTTGAATATCGTGATCACCAGGGTGTTTGGTTTGCACTTAACCCAGTTTTAGCAGAAACCGAAAAATTTAAATTATGGTTAAAAGACAGCAAGCAGAGAATATAATCGCTGCTAATCAACAGTCTTTACGTAGTTTAGAAAGAGCAATTACCTTTTCTAAAAATCAGTTTTCAGTTATCTTGCTGTGCTGTAACTACGAATTTCTGCGAGATATAATCCGGCAACAACTAGCAATTAATGGTTGGGGAAATGAGCGTATTCAAAGTATTACTTTAGCCGAAAATACCACAAGTTTATATACCACAATTCAATCACAACTTACCATTAATCAACCTGCCGGATTAATGATTATGGGGTTTGAATCAATCTATGAAATAGATGATCTCCTGCGTTCTATTAATCAAGTCCGAGATGAATTTCGTAAACGTTATCAAATCCCCATGATTTTTTGGGTAAATGATGAAGTGTTACAGAAAATCCTGCGGTTAGCTCCCGATTTTGCCAGTTGGGCAGCTACACCAATTAGATTTGAAATGACTTCTATTGGATTACTAGAATTTCTCCACCAAGAAACTGACGATCTATTTACGAGAGTTTTACAAAGTAATTATGCACAAGGTAATCCTGTCACCTTAGAACAAGTATGGATTAGCAGTGATCAACTGCATTATGCAATTAAAGAATTGTATGATAGGGGGATTGAGATCGAAGCAGAATTAAATGCTAGGTTAGAATTTATTTTTGGCATAGATGATTATGTCAATAATCGGATTGATTCTGCCTTAAATAACTTTCAGAAAAGTTTGCGTTTTTGGCATCATCAAGAAAACTTATGGCTAACAGAATATGCAACTGATAGAACAGCAGAATTATCTGATTCATCCTATGCTGATCTTTTAAAACGGTCAATTTTATTATTTTATATTGGATTATGTTGCTGTCGTCTTGCCGAACAAAATCCCAAATCAAGAGAAAGATATTGGCAATCAGCTAAAACATATTTTCAGCAATGTTTACAAACATTTGAAATTGCTGGACGGATAGATTTAGTTTCGGAATTTATTGAACAATTATTAGAAGTCTTATATAGTTTAAAATCATGGACAGTATTAGAAGTTGTCGCTAAAAAATCCCTAGAATTACATCAAATATATGGTAGGAAAATTCAATTAGCTTGTGATTATGGTTTTTTAGCACAGGTAGCTGTACATAATTCCAACTGGATACAAGCTAGTATTTTAGCGCATATATCACTACTACAATTAGAAACAGAAAAAAATCACCCAGAATCAAATCATTATTTATTTCCTCTGATATTAGAACAAATTTATTTATTAACTTTAGCAGAAGCCCTCAATCATCTAGGACAAATAACGGGAGCAAAAGAATATATAAATGCAGCATCTCAACAACTGTCATCAGCTTTAGAAAACAGTGAACATAAATATGATGCCCATCGTTATATTCGCTTATTACATAATTTAAGATCATTATACTTTCAAGTAGGACACTATCTTCAAGCCTATATTATTAAACAAAAACTCCGTTCTGTAGAACAACAATATGGTTTTGTCCCCTTTATTGGGGCTGGACGGTTACAACCGCAAAGACAAGTCACCAACCCCACTTTAATATCTACATTTGCTAGTAATAGTATAGCCTTAGAAATTGCCGCTTCTGGTAGAGAATATGATGTTAATAACTTAATTGGGAGAATTAGTCGTGCAGACCAAAAATTAATAGTTATTCATGGACAGTCAGGTGTTGGTAAAAGTTCTACTGTTACGGCTGGCTTAGTTCCCGCACTGCAAAACCGGGCTGTTGGTGATCAAATTGCTGTACCAGTTGTCCTCCAAGTCTATACAGATTGGTTAGGAGAATTAGGTAAATCCTTTACCAAGGCCATGTTAGAAATGCAAAAAATATCAGCCATGGAAACAGAATTTAGATCTGATATTTCTATACCTACAACTATTAATAGTATTTTGCAAAAATTACGGAAAAATGCAGATAATCATTTAATTACAGTGTTAATTTTTGACCAATTTGAAGAATTTTTCTTTGGTGATACAGATATTCAGAAAAAACAAATATTTGATCAATTTATTAGTGATTGTTTAGGGGTATCTTTTGTGAAAGTTATTTTGACTTTGCGCGAAGATTATTTACATCGCCTTCTAGATTTCAAATGTCTTTCATCAATCGAAACAATTAATAATAATATTCTTGACAAAAATATTCGTTATCAACTTAATAACTTTTCTCCTGAAAATGCCAGAAAAATCATTCAGAAATTAACTGAACGTTCACATAATCAATCCCAACTCAAATTAGAACCAGATTTAATTGATGCGTTAGTTGCTGATTTGTCTTCAGAACTGGGCGAAGTTCGTCCGATAGAATTGCAATTAGCGGGCGCACAATTACAAGATAAATATATTACTACCCTTGCCCAGTATCAAGCATATCGTCCCAATAAGTTAATTGAAACATATATTCAAGAATTAATTAAAGAATGTGGAAAAGAAAACGAACGGGCTGCTCTCCTGGTTTTATATTTATTAACAGATGATCATAATAAAAGACCTTTTAAAACCCGGACAGAATTAACATTAGAACTCTCAGATTTAGAAGATCCTAGTAACTTAGACTTGATTTTAGATATTTTAGTTCGCTCCGGGTTAGTTGTGATATTTCCTAATGTTCCCGAACGCTATCAATTAATTCATGATTATTTAGTCAGCTTAATTCGTTATTTACAACAACAGGAATCTGGATTACAAACACAAATTAATACATTACGGGATCAGGTTAGAAATAGTTATCAAGAAATTGAACGGCTTAAAAGTGAATTAAGAAAAACTCAGAACGGCGTTAGTTTAGAACAGACACACCATTCACAAGGAGATAATTTACTGGCAGAATTAAGAGAATTACGAAAGCGAGAAGAAGCAAGTCAAATAGAAATTCAACATTTACGCACAGAATTAAAAGAAAAAGAGTTACTTGCAAAATTAGCCGATAGCCAAGAAAAACAACGTTTGGGTGCAATTAGATTAAATATTGCCCTGAAAATAGCCTTAACAGCTTCTATTATTGCTATGTTTGCCTTAACTACTTCTGTGATTACGTCCACAGATAGTGAAATGAAAACTCTAAGTGCATCTAGTGAGACTTTATTTGCTTCTCAAAAAGGTATTGATGCTCTCAAGGAAAGTTTGAAAGCAGGAAAAAAATTAAAAAAAACTCTATGGATAGATACTTCTACTCAAGAGAAGGTATTAACTGCACTATATCAAGCGGTTTATGGAGTCAAAGAACGTAATCGTTTAGAAGGTCATTTGTCGGGAATCAGAATGGTGACATTTAGTGCAGATAAATCTTTAATAGCTTCAGCTAGTGCAGATACAACAATTAAACTTTGGAGTCCTAATGGTCTTTTAATCAACACTTTATCAGGACATGAAGATGTAGTAAATAGTGTTATTTTTAGTCCTGATAGTCAAATGTTAGTTTCCGCTAGTCAAGACAAAACAATTAAACTTTGGAGTCGAAAAGGTAAACTACTCAAAACTTTACTAGGTCATACATCTATAGTGAATAGTGTAAGTTTCCATCCTGATGGTCAAATTATCGCCTCTGCAAGTACCGATAAAACCATAAAATTGTGGAATCAAGAAGGTAAACTACTAAAAACATTATCTGGTCATAAAGATGCTGTTTTAGCCGTAGCTTGGTCTAATGATGGGAAAATTTTGGCTTCTAGCAGTGCTGATAAAACCATAAAATTGTGGAGTAGCAAAGGTCAATTAATCAAAACTTTACCAGCCCATGAAGATGCTGTTTTAGCTATAGCTTGGTCTAGTGATAGTAAAATTCTGGCTTCTGCAAGTTTAGATAAAAAAATCAAATTATGGAATCAAGAAGGTCAATTACTCAAAACTCTTTCTGGACATAGCAACGGTGTTATTAGTATCAATTTTAGCAGCGACGGTCATACTCTAGCATCTGCTAGTATGGATGAAACAGTTAGAGTTTGGAGTATTGATGGTAATTTACTAGGAACTCTGCGAGGACATAATGGTTGGGTAAATAGTGTTAGTTTTAGCCCTGACCGACTAACTTTAGCATCTGCTGGTAGAGATAAAACTATTATTTTGTGGCGTTGGGATAGTCTAATTTTACCTAATCCCCAAGCCAATAATGATTGGGTAACAAGTATTAGTTTTAGTCCTGATAGTAATACTATTGCCGGTGCTTGTTTGGATAAAACAATCAAAATCTGGAATCGGGAAGGTAAATTACTCAAAAAATTCATAGCCCATAATGATCAAGTTTGGGCTGTAGCTTGGTCGCCTAATGGTAAAATTATTGCTTCTGCTAGTAAAGATAAAACTATAAAATTATGGCATCAAGATGGTAAATTATTAAAAACATTATCTGGTCATAATGATCTAGTTTTAGCTGTAGCTTGGTCGCCAGATGGTAAAATTATCGCTTCTGCTAGTAAAGATAAAACCATAAAATTATGGAATCAAGATGGTAAATTACTAAAAACTTTAAATGGTCATACTGATGCTATTAATTGGGTGAGTTTTAGTCCTAATGGTAAATTTCTAGCCTCCGCTAGTGATGATAAATCGGTAAAAATATGGACAAGTAATGGCGAAATGATCAAAAATTTAACTGGTCATACTCGGAGGGTAAATGGTGTAGCCTGGTCGCCTAATGGTAAATTATTAGCTTCTGTTAGTCTTGATAGTACGGTGAAAATTTGGAGTGAGAACGGTCAATTACAAAAAACCCTGATGGGGTATGGTGATGGTTTTATTAGTGCTAAGTTTAGTCCAGATGGTAAAACTCTAGCCGTCAGCAGTGATAATAAAATCAGGTTGTGGAATCAAGAAGGTGTTTTAATGATGGTTTTAAAAGGTGATGCAGAAGATCTAAGCAGCGTTAGTTTTAGTCCAGATGGTAAAATATTAGCGGGTGGTAGTGGTAATAGTCATGTAATTTTACGGAAGTTATCGGATATGACATTAGAAAGATTACTGGAAAGTAATTGCCATATATTAAAAAATTATCTACTATATAATCCAAACCTGACCAGAAGCGATGCCTATAAAGAGGAAAGTTATAGAACTTTATGTCAAAATAAGTAGGGGAATAATTAGGGCTTGCTGAAAAAGTCTTTTCCTGAGGGCTAGGAGTCAGGAGTCAGGAGTCAGGAGTCAGGAGTCAGGAGGAAGAATTAGAAGGAGAGAAGAATAGTCTCAAATTTCAGAAAGTGATAGGTTTTTAATGGTTTCAATCCTTATTCCTTGCACCTAATTCACTT
>NZ_JAQMTJ010000196.1:0-16440 GCF_028330815.1 Dolichospermum lemmermannii CS-548 | reverse complement strand
AGTGGTATTCCGTAATTTTCATCACATTGCTACCCCCCTTTCCCCTTGTAAAGGGGGGAAACAATAAAAATCCAGTTCCCTCCCCTTTACAAGGGGAGGGTTAGGGTGGGGTAAAAAATATTTGATACATCAACCATAACCTTTCAAACACCCTCTAAGAAGTTGGGGATCTTGTTGTCCACAAATATAGAATAATAGCTCTAATACAGTCAAAAAACTTAATCTACTATGTCACAATTAGAACGACTGCTAAAAATGGCAGAAGATGAACTTACGGAGTATAGCACTGATGCCCGCAAAATGGAAAAACTCCGCCGCAAGATTAGTTTATCAGTACCATTAGCGGAACAGAGGCAACTAAAAGCGACATTATTAGCTACAATACCATCTGGTAAAATTGCAGAAGTTGTGGAGGAGCAAAGACAGACGGTGGCCTTGCCATTTTGGGGAATTGCTGGTTTGGGTTTATTATTGGGGATTTCCCTAAATCAACCCATGGGCTTATTAGCAGCTATCGGGGGGACTGTAGCGGCTTTTAGAATTCAAAAATGGGGTTGGCAATTACAGGCAAATCGTCTATTATTACGGACACTAGAAGATATTGAAACCCGGATTTCTCAACCTAGTAATTAAGTGCAAACAACAAATTAATTGAGGAGATAGAAGTTATGACAAAGTATGATTATATTTTCAAATCGAAAGAGCCGATCAAAGAATCATTGAATGAACAAGAAGCCGTAGCGGCAATTGCGGTGATTACCACCATAGTTGATTCTGGCAGTGAAGACATAGATGCAGAAAGTTTAGCTGATATTCTCTGGGAGTTTGAGATATTTGATGAATACTCAGAAGAAGAAATGCTAGAAACGGTGGACAGACTCATAGAAATTGCCGGAGAGGCTGGATTAGGTTCTTTATTTAATGCTGCCAGTGCGGGGATTTCTGATGAGGCAGTTTTAGATGGTTTTGCGGCTGGAGTGATTATGCTTTTAGATGCGGAAAATTTAATTATTCCAGCAAATAAAAAAGTTTTTCTGAAACAACTACAAATAGCTTTAGAATTGGACGATGAAGAAGCAGAAGAAATTATCAAAGAGATAATTGACTCAGTAGAAGCTGGAGATGAGGAAGAATATCTCGAAGAAGAATATGAAGCAGTCATTTTTAATGAAGCTGGTGAACAATTTTATCAATCACCTTTGGGTAACTTTATAGTTCCTATTCCTTTAAATGTTGAACAGGGAGGAAAACTGCAAACAGAGGAAGGAATGGTAAGTTTTTCTGACGATACTGGTACTTTACTCAGAATTGATTATTATCCTCTCTCTCTAGAACAAATTGATGATCTAGAATCCCAAGAAAATGAAGTATATCTGCATGAAGTTTTGGTAGATAAATATGTGCCTCAAGCAATTATTTCTCATGTTCCTACGGCGGAAGTGAAACATAAAGAATATTGGCAAGATACTTTAGAAAGTTATTACTATGTATTAGTAAATATGCCTCAAGGTTCAACTATATCCAAGCATGAAACTAATGGCAATGGGATGAGATTAGATGCCTATAGAGGATTATTGTCTTTTGTCAATAATGAATGTTTGTATATAGTTAGTAGTCAACGCAGCTTTTTAAATGGTGAAGTACCTGGTTCTATGAAAGCAGAAGCGAAAAAAATGAAAAAAGCTATTTTAGATTTTGTCAGCACCATTGAGTTTGCCTAAATCTAAATTTCTCGGTATTAGCGGTATCCACTCTCTTGGGCGTAGTCCCTGCGCCTCTAGCCCCTACCTCCTGTGATATTAGCGATCGCATAGGACACAATTGCGAGAAACTAAGAACAGCTTTATTGAAAATTAGGAGAATCTCATGGCTTGGACTCAAGTTTTAGCTGCTAACGCCCTAGCTGCCGGTGCGCGTGAAGTAGTCAAAGTGGGCGATCGCAAAATCCTACTCTTAAACCACGAAAATCAGCTTTATGCTGTAGATGATACTTGCCCTCACTTAAAAATGTCTTTGAAAAAAGGAAAAATCGAAGATGGGGCGATAGTTTGTCCCTTCCACCGCAGTGCATTTGATTTGGGTAATGGTGAAGTCAAAACTTGGTGTCCCTTCCCACCCGTAGTTGGTAAATTACTGTCAATGGTTTCCTCAGAAAAAACCTTACCAACCTATCCTCTGAAAGTGGAAGCAGGCAACATTTTGATTGATGTATAAGTATCTAGGGTAACAGATCCTGCGCCCAGGGACTAAGAGGATGTTTGAAAAGTGGTATTCCGTAATTTTCATCACATTGCTACCCCCCTTAGTCCCCCCTTGTAAAAAGGGGAAACAATAAAAATCCAGTTCCCTCCCCTTTACAAGGGGAGGGTTAGGGTGGGGTAAAAAATATTTGATACATCAACCATAACTTTTCAAACACCCTCTAAGATGCCATAACTCATCTATAGGGGTAAAGCACAATGCTAAACCCCTAAAATTTTCTTGCTAAAAATTAACTAATTTCTGAATATTTAGTAATCATTGTTTTCACATTTAATAAATGTTCTTCAACAATTTCGGGAACTTCGGTATTGGTTGCAATAATTAACTCACCAATCGTATTAGTCGCAATTTCATTAATAGCATCAATCAAGAGATTGGGCATAGTAATATTAGCTTCAGCAATTTGTTTAATAGTAGCTCTGGGGTTATCTTGCTCAAGGATAGCTTTCAAAACTTGAATTTCATAAGCGGGGAGATGGTTTAAAAAAGTATCCCATTCCGTTGGTAAATTTCCTGTGTGATCATGTTTGCCATTTATGGAATCTAATGGTTCTAATAATTCATCAAAAGGAAATAAATCTAAATTATCTTCTTCATTATCGGGAAATGTTTGGGAATTAATAGTTTCCACCTGTTGCAGTAATTCCCAAACTTGATTTTGCAATAAATCCCGTTCGTCTTGTAAGACAGAAATTTGATTTTGCAGTTGATTAACTTCAGATTTTTGTTCTAATGTCTTATTTTGTAAAGAATTGAGAATAGTTTCAAGATGATATTTAGTTGTACTTGTCTGTACTATTAAATCATCTTGTTTAGCAATTTTCAGTTCTTGAGTTTGAACTTCTATTCTTAGTTCATAAAGCTTTTCTTCTAGTTGTGGCTTGAGTCTTTCCAGCAAAATTACATCATTTCCTAGTTCTTGTTTTTCCTGTTTTAATATATCAATTTGAGGTTGAATTTGGTTAAGTTCGGCACGAGAAGCATGACAATTTATTTCTAATCTCCGCTTTTCTGTGATCAGATTATTGCAGCTATTATTCAGTTCTATATTACTATTTTCTAAATGGACAAATTCATTTTTAAGATTACATACTTCGGCTTCAATTTGCTTTTTCTGAGCAGCAAATGTCCCTATGTCTCGATGTAAACTATCCCTTTGACTTCGACAATCTCCAATTTGGTTTTCTAGTTGCTGAGTTTCTGTATACAATAAATTTCTATATTCTTCTAATTGCTGTATTTCTCTAACAATGCGGGATTTCAATCCTTCTATATCCCGAATGCGTCTCTGAAGAGAACCAATCATCCTCAGTTCATCATTTCTGCGTCGTTTATCAACAAGAAATGCGGCTGCATAGGTAGCCAAAACTGTAATTATCCCAGTGAGAAAGGCTTTAGGGAAATCCCAATTAGGGACGAGGCTTAAACCAAAACTGATACTAAAAGCGGCTATGCCTAAGACAACTTGATAACTAAATATTGTTGATTGGACTTTACGAGGTTTTATGGTACTCAAGTTGTTAGTATTATTAGTAATTAACGTCATTATTCCTCACATTTTCATTGGTAAATATACAGTTATAATTAGGTTCATATTACATGATAAGTGACTTTTGTCATGAGTCTATAGGAAGATTTTTAGTTTCACCAAACACAGCTAAATCTGAGTTTAAAAAGTCAATAAACTGCCTTGCGGTTCTGCCAGAACGGCCATTATGCCGAGTTGCCCATTGTAAAGCCTCAAATTCTAAATCTTCGGCAGAAATATTGATGTTTGCGGCTAAATGCTGGACAATTTGTAAATAGGTTTTTTGATCTGCGGGTGTAAAAGTTAATGTTAAACCAAAGCGATCGCTAAAAGATAACTTTTCTTGCATTGTATCCCAACCATGAACTTCATTGTTATCCTTGGGAGCAGGTCTATCAGTAAAATATTCCCGGATTAAATGGCGACGGTTAGAAGTAGCATATACAACTACGTTTTTTGGTCTAGCAGTTAAATTTCCTTCCAAAACTACTTTCATTGCTTTAAAACTATCATCATCTTCTTCAAAGGAAAGATCATCAACAAAAATAATAAATTTCTGGGGAACACCTCGCAACAATTCGACAATTTTCGGTAAATCTGGCAATTCTGACTTAGAGACTTCTATTAAGCGCAGGTTTCTATGACTATATTCATTTAATAAAGCTTTAACTAAAGAAGATTTACCCGATCCACGACTACCATAAAGTAATACGTGCAACGCAGTTTCTCCTGATAATAAAAACTCTGTGTTTTTCACTAAAGCATCTTTTTGCCACTCATAACCCACCAATGTAGACAGTTTCACCGAATCAGCATCAGCAATACCCACTAACTGCCCATTTTGCCAACGAAAAGCCGCATATTTAGCAAATAAACCAGTTCCATGTTGCCGATAATAAGCGGCCAAATCTGCCACAGCATCACCCCAATTCTCTAACTCAGGAATAGATGCGATTAAACCCATTTCTGCCCCTACTGCTTCCGGTTCTCGATACCAGACCACAGGGGAAATAGGTAAATGAGTTGCCATTTGTACCCACTCGCTTAAAACTGCACTGTTACATTCATATAAACTTTGTAGTATTTGCAAGTCATGTTGTCCAGCGACTACTAAAGCTGAGGGTAATTGCCTAAATTCCTGCTGTTGTGCCAATTTACTAAAAGGATTATCCGCAGTGAGAATTTGCTGAATCAGATATTCTTCCCAGGTTTGATGACTACTGGCTAAAGCTTGGAAATAACTACCGTAAGCCAGGAGGCAATCCCGCCCATCTCCATCAGTGTAACGGATGGTTTGTAATAAATTCAGAAACGCTCTGCCTACGTCGCTTTCTAGGACAGATTGGTACAGTAAAAGGGAGGCAGCCTGGCGTTGTAGAAATTGAACTGCCGAATAAGATGTAGTATTTGCCGTAAGCATTGCTAGATGATTCATCAATCAACTGAGTAAATTATCTCTCACTATGAGTTTAAGTATAATAGTGACTTTTGACTATGGCATTTTTATCTTAGCTGATTTGATGAAGCAAGAGTAAATTATAACACCCGTGAAAAGTTACATAAAACTTATACCTACAGGAATACAAGTGTAGCCATTTATATATTAAAGTAGAGAGGATCGGGGATAAAAGTAAATCAATACTGATTATAATCAGGATAAATTACTAACATATATACAGAGAATATGGATCACTGACGATTGTAAGTAACCGTTGTTGTCGCTGGATATCTACTACCAATTAATTTGGAAACAGTAATGTTTTATTCAAGGTGCAAGGCTATACTACAGATATTGTCAAGATCTTATAGTTTCTTCCGTAGATTTGAAAGTAAAAAAATAGCTAATATTGCCATTTTGGCAGGTCTTTCTGACACAAATGGGATATTACTAGATAGTAGCAATGTTTCGTAAATTTTTTACCATTAACTAAGAACTGCTACAGCCACCTCAATATTGACTGCGGTAATTCTTTAGCCATTAAAATCACTAGGAAATAATTCATGTTATCATCACTATCTTCTCAAAATGTTATCCAGTATCTGCTCAATGCAGGGCTGTGTAGCGCGGAAGATGGCGCTGCATATAAATCTGTATTGCCAGAAAATAGCAAGAAGAATCGAAATTTACTGGTCATACTGGCAGATAATCGCCAACTGCTGATTAAACAAGAACGGAACATTAATAATGATCAAAGTTCTCATGAACTTTTTAATGAGTCGCTATTTCACCAGTTATTACAGCAATTTCCAGTAATTGGTAATATTGGCGCGATATCATCATCATTGCTCCACTTTGATGCGGAAAATTCTATCCTAGTGCGGAGCTACTTAAGCGAATATGTGGAGTTAGGAAAATTTTATCAACACAGCAGTATTTTCCCCACAGAAATTGCCAGCGCGATTGGTACTACGTTAGCAGGATTACACCGAGCCACGTTTAATAAACGTGAGTATCGTGATTTTATGTCCACTGCGCCCGCAGGACAGTTTCGCTATAATTTTTACAATCCCGCCCAAGGCATACCATCAATAAATCCAGACACATTTGGGACAATTCCCACTGAAGCACTACAATTTCATCTGCTTTATCAGCGTTACGAAAGTTTAGAATCCGCTATTGCTGATTTAGCTTATGAGTGGAAACCATCTTGTTTAACTCACAACGATTTACATCTAAGTAATATTTTAGTTCATTCCCGATGGGAACAGCTAGATAATTGCCTGATAAAATTGATTGACTGGGAAGCTTGCAGTTGGGGAGATCCAGCTTTTGATTTAGGAACGCTATTAGCAAGTTATTTAAGAATTTGGCTGTCTAGTTTAATAGTAGATCCAACATTAGAGTTAGCAGAATCTTTAAGTTTAGCCATGATTCCTCTAGAAGAAATACAACCTTCAATTCTGGCTTTAATCCGGGCTTATCTTAATGCTTTCCCCATGATTTTAGAATATCATCGAGACTTCATTGTGCGGGTAATTAAGTTTGCAGGTTTAGCATTAATTCAACAGATTCAAAATAGAATTGAATGGCAAAAATCCTTTGATAATAGTAACTTATGTATGCTCGAAGTTGCTAAAAGCCTTTTGACTATGCCAGAGCAATCAGTATTGACAATTTTTGGGATCTCCGCAGCAGAAATTTTCCAATCTGTCCCCACATTGCAAAAACTTCCTCAACCCCAAAAGGAACAACAATTAGTCCGTCTTTATTACGAAAAAACTCGTCTGCGCGGTTGTTAGTCATGTTATTCCTGATAATTAGAAATATATTTTCCTGAAATTTGAGGTGCAAAACAAGTTAATGTTTGATGATTCTCCCAATCAAATTTTCCAGTCATTATGCGATATTGCCAGTAATATCCAGATTGAACCTAATTTTTGTATTTACCATCCCCATTATCAACCTTTTGCTTTACCCGCGAATATAGCAAATAGGTTTCAACAAAATCCACCTTCTTTAAAACAGAAGTATTTGAACATACTGCTGAGAAATTTTCTCTATGGAATTTATTATAATGGTTCACTGCAAACAGTCTTAGCTGCAAATAATAATAATTGCCAATCTCAGGTAAATTTCCTAGAAAATAATAGTTTAGGTGTAGATGAAGATTTCTATGAACAACTACATCATAGCAATTATGGTACAGGCCATTATGAACCCAATTGGCAGATTTTGCGAATTGAACCTGATGGTAGTATGGCTGTGAGTAAGGACGGATTAACCTTATATATTGAGCCAGAATGTCATCTACAACCCCGGAAAAAGTTGCCCAAAGTGGGGGAATTAATAGCAATATGGATGCCTAAAAATCGCTTGCAAAATGGCTGTTATGTGGCAGTTAGCAATATAGGAATAGAAAACCAAGATGCAGAAAATGCTGATTTAGGAGGAGGACGAATTTATTTTAATTTTACGTCAACAGGGGCAATTGCTATTATGGAGAGCCTAACCCAAGCCTTAAATAATGCGGCTATTGCCTTTAGTTTTCAGGTTCTTTATAATCCCGCAGCTTATGGGCGTTATGATGCCGGAGTGCTGCATTTTGAATGCCAAGATTACCCGACAATTCGGACTATTCTTCAAGATATTTATCAAGAACATCAAGCTTATTTTCAGCCAGAAATTCCCTTATTTACTAAATTTTTAGCACCGGGGTTAGGGTTAGCAGAAGAACCAAATCAAAAATTTGCTCCTCAAGAAAGTTTTGGGATGAATCGTTGTCAAATTGTGGCCAATGCGTTGTTAGAATCTTGGCAAAAGGGTAAAAATGCCCTGGAGGAACGGATAGAAGTTATTAATCAACACTTTGCCCAAAATTTAGTTGATATGCAGCATCCTTATCTTAATCCTAGTTCTGAGGATATTTATCAGCCTTTAAACTCAGTGGCGATACCTCAACTGCTGAAAGGATAATTTCCCAATTGCGCGGGAAACATCCAGGACACACAGACAGATGGTATATCGAAAAAGCAATTTTTGACTTGGAACGCGATAAAGGACGTTATTAACCAATGGAGTATTTAAGTTATCACAAATATAATCACAAAATCCTTCTAGCACGTAATTATTGTTGTGTTACGTTGCTGAAAAAATAATTGTGCAAAATTACACTGCATTAGTGATTATTGCATAAAAAACTTGCTGTTACAAAAGATATCGAATAACCATAGATTAGTTTTTATTAATTATTAATAGTTAATATGAAATAAAATGATGTGTGATGGCAAATTTGAATTGAGGAAATTTTCAACATGGCTTTTACATATTACTACACTGTCCGATTTCAAGATACTGATGCGGCTGGAGTCGTTTATTTCGCCAATATTTTCAGAATTTGTCATGAAGCTTATGAGGTTTCATTAGCAGCTTCTGGTATTAATCTTAAATCATTTTTTACTAATCCATCTGTAGCTTTTCCTATTGTTCATGCTAATGTAGATTTTTTTCGTCCTATGTATTGTGGTGACAATTTAGTAATTAGTTTGTTACCGGAAAAAATAGGTTCGGATAAGTTTGAAATTACTTATGAAATGACAGGAGATGAAGTAATGGTTGCTAAGGTAATTACTAGGCACGTTTGTATTGATGCCAGTAGTAAAATTAAGCAGGAATTACCAAATTATATGAATAATTGGTTAGAAACGAACCACAGAGACGCAGAGGGCGCAGAGAGAAGAAGGTCGAGGGAGGAGGTTATGTAATTTTCCATTAAGTAGGTGAACACAATAAAAGCAAACTGTGTAAAGAAATGTAAAATCGCTGAAAACTTCTTTACTCTTGCCTCTTGCCTCTTGCCTAGTGCTATGACGACAATTTTCAACGCCAACCTACTTAGTTGGTTTTTATAAATTCTGCGGCGATTTGTTGGAGTTGTTGACGGTTGATTTTACCTTGGGCGTTACGGGGTAAGTTTGGTAGGGAAATCCAATGTTTGGGAATTTTGAATTTACTCAATTGATTTTTTAGTTGGGTTTGAATTTCTAGGTAAGAAATATTTTGATCTTTGGGAATATAAATGGCTGTTAATGCTTGTCCCCAATGTTTATCAGTTATACCAATTACACAGACATCTATGACCATGTTTGTTTTTCTAATCGCTGATTCGATTTCTGTTGGGTAAACGTTTTCACCACCTGTAATGATTTTGTCACTGTTGCGGCCAATAATATGTAAGTAGCCGTAATTGTCTAAAAAACCAAGATCATCAACTACAAAGTTATCTCTATTTTCCCACGTTTGGGGATAATAACCTAATGCTAAAGATTGACTTTGAATATTTATATTTCCTGGTTGATTATCAATGATGATTTTAGCATGGGGGAGAATTTTCCCACTATTAAATTTACCTTGTAAAAATTCATCAGGTTTAAGAGTTGCTATTTGAGAAGCGGTTTCTGTCATGCCATAGGTAGGTGCTAATCTAATCTGATGATATCTTGCTTTTTCTAATAATTCATCCCAAGGTGGCGCACCTCCTAACAGAACTGTAGAAAATTTGGATAGCCATTGGGTTAATTCGGGATTTTGGAGAAGTTTTTGTAATTGGGTGGGGACTAAAGATATAAAAAAATCGGCTGGGTTAATATTTGGTAGTTGAGAAGTTTCTAATTTTTTAGATGAGGTAATTACTAATTTACCTCCTGTTGTGAAGGAACGCATAAATTGCATTAATCCACTCACATGATACAATGGTAATATACAAAATGAATTAACTACATTTATGGAAAAATATTCTGTAAATCCTTGCACAGAAGCCGTTAATATTTCCCATGTATGAATAGCAAATTTAATCTTTCCTGATGAACCACCTGTAGGAATCATGATAGTATTAGTAATTGGTAATTCATAATTGATAATTGGTGATTTTGAAAAATTATGATCTATTCCTAAAACTATATCTGGTTGCACTAAATTAAAGACTTGTTCCCATTCAGCTTGACTCCAATCTGGGTTACAGAGAAAAACCGGACATTTAGCCGCACAAGCTGCAATAAAACTGGCTAAAAATCTCACTGGTGATCTTTCCGCAATAATAATTTTTGGGGTTGATAACTGAGTTAATTTTAAATATAATTCTGTGGCTATTTGTGGTAATTCTTGACTATGATCACAAATTAGCCAATCATGGTTTTGTATATTATCTAAAAGGTTTTCCATAGACTTTCTAGCCAGTTTGATTCTTGTAGTTGAAAAAAGTGGTTAATTCCAAAACCAACAGCGCGGTTATTACCAGATAATTCTGCTGCTAATTGTAATGCAGCTTGTCTCCCAATTTCGGTTTCAAATACCGATGAAAATACAACATCAATTTGATGTTTTTTACAAAACTCTTTTAACCGAAATGGTGAACCGAATATCCCCGGTTTAATCACGAAAATTCCCCGCCAACCTTGTTGAAAACATAATTCTAATTGGTGAAGATTGGCGATAGATTCATCTAAGGCTATTGTTGTAAAATATGAATTACTTAATTCTTGCATTTCTCTAAATTTATCTACAGGTAAAGGTTGTTCGATAAATTCAATTTTCGGTAAGAATTGATCACATTTTTGTAACCATAATTCAGCTTCTTGATAAGTAAGTCCCCCATTAGCATCTAAACGTAATTTTGCTGATATTGGTAAACTAGAAATTAATAAATCAAATATTTCTAATTCTTGATTTATATCATCAACAGCAATTTTCCATTTAAATGTTTTATATCCTTGTTCCCATAAATTACTCCATTGATTTAAAGCTGATTTACCCGCTGGTAATAAGCCGCTGTAGGTGAGATTAGGCGACTGTAAGTCACTGCTACACAGACGAAACCCACCTGGGTGGGTTGAAGATTCAAAAGCAAATTGACAAGCTGGTAATTTATCGGGAATGGCGAAAATTATCTCTTTGGTAATTGTTTGTGGAAGTTGATCACAAAAATCTAAAGCTTGTTTGATAGTTTCTGAACCAAACCAAGAAATGGGGGAAATTTCCCCCCAACTAACGTCATCTTTTTCATCAATCAAGCGGATAATTATGCTTTCGCGGATTTCCCAAACCCCATAATTAGTAATAATGGGATTCGTAAATTTCTGACTAAAGTAACGAAAAGAAAATTGATAACCCATTAGGGACTTCCAAAAAAAACTCAACCCCTCATTCCTCCGTGTCCTCTGTGCCTCTGTGGTTAGTTTATTCTTAATGTAACTTAACCAATAATAAATCCTAAACCCAAAAATAAGCAACTCACAAACTGAACTCTGATAGCGATGAATTTAGAATTGCTGACTTTATCTGGTTGGTTGTGATTTTCTAAAACATGACGACATAATTTCACCGCAAAAGGTAAACTCAGAAAACTAAGTAATGTCCAAAGTGGGAAAATATTCAAAATCACAAATAACAAAATTAGAGGATAAATACTCGCAGTAAAACCCACTAAAACCTTTGCACCAGTGTGAGTTCCTAGACGCACAATAGGAGATTTCTTTCCTGCGGCTATGTCATCTACAACTTGATGAAAATGGGAACAAAATAACACTAAACTGGTAACAAGTCCCAAAATTACCGAAGCTGCTAAATTGGTCATAGACCAGGTTTGAGTTTGACTATAATAAGCCGCACTCATACCCAAAGGACCAAAGGCAAAAAAGCAGAGAATTTCCCCTAAACCTTGGTATCCTAGACGGAAAGGGGGACCTTGGTACATATAGCCCAAACCGCAGCATAAGAGGATTATGGCAATAACTGTGGGGTCTTTTTGCAAAATAGCGATCGCTATTATTCCCAACAAACCCAAACCTAAACACAGGTTTCCTATCCAAAACATTAAGGTTTTGTTACCAGTTAAATTCACCAATGAATGATGTTTATTCTGATCAATTCCTGTTTCGGCATCAAAGACATCATTACTAATATTTTCCCAAGCTAAAATCAAAATTGCCGCAGCAATAAACAAGGAGAATATTATGGGATTAAAAATCTTTATTTCCCTAAATGCTACCGCAGAACCTACCCAAATTGGCATAATAGCAACACTGTACATTGGCGGTTTAATAGCCGCCATCCATAATTTAGCTTGAGGTGGTGAAATCTGAGTTGAAGTCATCAGTTGTGATTAATTAAATTACCAGAACTTTAGTTATCAGTTAAATTTTATAATTTTGCATGATACTTGACTAGCTATTTTAGATTTAGGATTGTTGATCACTTATCGGTACAATCAATAAATTACCAAAAAATGCTAGTTTTATGATTATAGGCGAATATCCTGGCATAAAACCCGCTATCTTGCCGCCAAAACAGGATAAACCCCATAATCAGGCTAAGTTTATGCTGGTTAATGGTGACTGAATTATGTTACCTATAAAAATACCACCATGATTTATTACATTTTAGGAAGATAACTTAATAAAAATTAACTTATACATCCATGACAATTTCACCATGTCGCAGCCACACCTTTGTAGACTACAAATACCTTAATCAATTACTATTAGAGATTCAGGAAAATTGCCGTCGCCATAATTATAGTAAAATTGTGAGTATTCCCCTAGAAATTGGCTTAGTTGATCCTTTGCTGGTTTTTGATCAATTTAATCAGAAAAATACCATAAACTTTTATTTTGAAAATAAAAGTAATGGTGAAGCAATAGCAGCAATTGATACTTTAGATAAAATAGAAATTTCTGGTAAAGATAGGTTTACAAAATCAGAAGAATTTATTAAAAATTGTCTGAAAAATATAATTCCTATTTCTCACAAAAATCAGACTTTTTCCCTACCTCGATTTTTTTGTACTTTCAGTTTTTTTGATCAGCATAAAAAAGTAGATTGTCCATTTCCTTCTGCTACAGTTTTCCTACCTTGTTGGCAAATAGCTTTAAAAAATAATCGCTGCACATTAGTAATGAATACAATTATCAATTCTAGGATTAATATTACCAAAATATTAGATAATTTACAACGCCATTTAGAAATTATTAGATCTTTGCATACCCATTCTCTAAATATTGATAAATTTCCCTTAAACTTATATAAAAAAATCACTAATAACGGTGAAAAATTTAAAACTTCTGTTTCCTCAGTTTTAGAAATAATTCATGCTAACCAGTTAAGAAAAATTGTTTTAGCTGATATCTTAGATGTCAGTGCTAATCATGATTTTAACTTATTACAATCTTTAAATAATCTCCGCCAAATACATCCTAATTGCAATGTATTTTCCACCAGTAATGGTCAAGGACAAAACTTTATTGGTGCTAGTCCAGAACGATTAATTAGTATTCACAAACGGCAGTTAATTACTGATGCTTTGGCAGGTTCTGCACCGAGGGGAAAAACACCCACAGAAGATGCTACAAATGCTAACAATTTAGTGAATAGTACCAAAGAAAAACACGAACATAAACTGGTTCTAGATTTTATTACTCAACATTTATCTCAACTGGGTTTATTCCCCCAAGTTTTAGCCCCCAGACTGCGACAATTATCTAATATCCAGCATTTATGGACACCAATTAGTGCAGTAGTTCCCAATAATATTCACCCTTTACAAATCGTTGCTAAACTGCATCCTACTCCAGCAGTTGCTGGGGCAGCACGAGATATTGCTTGTGCAGAAATTCGCCGTTATGAAAGTTTTGAAAGGGGTTTATATGCAGCCCCTTTAGGTTGGGTAGACGGAGAAGGAAATTGTGAATTTATTGTGGGGATTCGTTCGGCTTTAATTGATGGTAATTATGCTAGACTGTATGCAGGTGCGGGTATTGTTGCTGGTTCAGATCCTCAAAAGGAATTTGCCGAAGTGCAACTTAAACTACAAGCCTTACTAAAAGCCTTGGTTTAAAGACTTTCCCTCGTTCCTAGACTCCGGCTAGGAATGCCAGCTATGAGGCTCTGCCTCCCGTCAAATATATTTCCTTGTACTCCGACTAGGAATGCCAGCTATGAGGCTCTGCCTCCTCTATCACTAGCGGCAGAGCCGCAATTCAGCATTCCCAGTCAGAGACTGGGAACGAGATTAATAATATGATTACAAATCACGGTGACTAAATGATTTTGCGTTTGCACCTGTGTAGCTTTTGACAATATGTCCATTCCCAGACATTTGATATTTATATGTGATTAAACCTTCTAACCCAACTGGTCCACGAGGTGGCATTTGTTGGGTACTAATTCCCACTTCAGCACCAAATCCATAACGGAAACCATCAGCAAAACGAGTAGAACAATTATGATAAACTCCCGCTGCATTGACTAAGCCTTGAAATGTTTCTGCCGCTGTAATATCTTCAGTAATAATTGCTTCTGTGTGCCGAGAACCATAATTTTCAATATGGGATATTGCTTCATTTAAAGAATCAACAATTTTAATAGCTAAAATTAAATCGCTGTATTCTGTTTGCCAGTCTATTTCTGTGGCTGTGGCAATATCAGATAAAATTTGTATAGTCCGTTCATCACCTTTTAATTCTACATTTTGTGCTTGTAAAGCTGTGGCAACTTGGGGGAGAAATTCGGCAGCAATGCTACTATGAACTAGCAAAGTTTCAATGGCATTACAAGCAGCGGGATATTGAATTTTAGAATCTACAGTAATACTAATAGCTTTGGCAATATCAGCAGCTTGATCTACATAAAGATGACAAATGCCATCAGCATGACCTAATACGGGAATGCGGGTATTATCTTGGACAAATTTCACAAAGGCATTAGAACCTCTGGGAATAATTAAATCTACATATTTATCTAATTGCAAAAGTTCTAATATTTCTTCTCTCGTGGTTAACAATTGCACGGCATCAGGATTAACCGCAGTCTGAGATAATCCTTGTTTAATGGCTTTAATTATCGCTTCGCAAGAACGTAATGCTTCTTTACCACCTTTGAGAATGACACCATTACCGGATTTAATTGCTAAGGAAACTATTTGAATTGCGGCTTCGGGACGGGCTTCAAAAATGATGCCTAAAACGCCTAAAGGACAGGTAATGCGTTTGAGAATTAAACCAGTGTCAATTTCTCGATGAATTTGGACTTTACCAATAGGATCTTCTAGTTTACCAACATCTCGCACACCAGCGATCGCATCCCTTAATTTATGTTCATCTAACTGCAACCGTTTATAAAGGGGTTTAGCGATTCCTGCCGCTGTTGCTGCGTGACAATCAGCTAGGTTTGCTTGCAGAATATCATCCTTTGCCAATTCTAAAGCTTGAGCGATCGCTTCAATAGCTTGATTTTTGGCCTCAGAGGAGAGAACTGCCAGCTTACTAGCAGCTTGACGGGTTTGTTGAGCGATAGCTTCGCTGGTAGTAGGCATCGCAGATAGAGGAGAAATAATTTTGAAATTAGTCATAAGAATACCTGGTAAGTGGGAAACCTTTGAGGAAAAAATTAGCTGAAACAGCTAATTTTTAACCCTATTTTTTGAAATTCACCAAATCGAGTCTAGACACTTAACCTTCTTGAACTCGACGTTCAAATTCTTCGGAAGTTTTGCCAACTACATCTAAGGCTGAGGGATAGATATCATTATGCTCCTGTTTCAGCCAGCCTAAGAGATTGGCAATCTGAGCATTCCGTAAATCTAAATCAGTCTGAAAAATGATTGAAGTCGCCATCGCTTCAGCATATTGACGTGGATGACCTTGCTGCACAAAAACATCCACCAAAGCGGCTAAAGCTGTCTGTGGAATATTAACAGGAGTTCCTTCTGTAGACATAATTTCTGAAAAAAATAAAATTCACAGGCCATTTTAATTTAAACCACGTTCAAGATGAAACCTGTAGTTTATCGAATTACCCCACCCCGGTTTTGCTAAAGCAAAACCTACCCTCCCCTTACCTAAGGAGAGGGGATTGAGGGAAGGGGTTTTAAACTAACAAAAACTTCACTTTAGGTT
Organism: Dolichospermum lemmermannii CS-548; assembly: GCF_028330815.1. Lineage (NCBI taxonomy): Bacteria > Bacillati > Cyanobacteriota > Cyanophyceae > Nostocales > Aphanizomenonaceae > Dolichospermum > Dolichospermum lemmermannii. The sequence continues at coordinate 263 of NZ_JAQMTJ010000196.1, read as the reverse complement.
TCAAGATGGATGAGGTAAGTACCTGGATAGAATTAATTACTATTATTTATTTACCAATCCTTTGTCCATTAAGGATTTCAGTCCAAATATTTGTGTAATTAATTTTGTCTCATTACTTATATCTAACCTGAGTTCGATGTAAGAAAACCAGCTAAAAATGAGTATTCAAAAGGGTTAGAGGCTTTTCTGGAAAGAGCCTATATTCTCAATAAACATTAATTATTGAGAATTAATAGGAAACCAGCCTAGATTTAAGTAAATTT